>JAISDI010000200.1 GCA_031264895.1 Endomicrobium sp.
ATTATGTAATGGTACCGTTGACAGATAATAATTTTATTTTGGCTTGTCTTATAACTTCAAAAATAGAAAAAAGAGAAGAATTTTATGATGACAAGATATTAAAAGACTGCCTAATAAAGCTTACTTCAAAACAAATCAGCTGTCTAAGAATAAAAAGCCTTATAGATTGCAACCAGCCGCTTTTTTTATCAAAAGAAGAATTCAAAGACCGTGTTAAAGATATACAAATTATTGATGAACATCTACCTAAAACATTAAAACATGAAATTATTACGAAACTAAAAAAATCACCCGCCGTTAAACAAATAATAAAACAAACCATCAATGAATATTTATAAATTCTACAGCAAAACAGTTTAGTATTGTCGCATTATTTTCATACGTCTGTTACGACAAACGGTGAAACGGCAACATGGTTCCCCCCCGTATTAAAATAAGGATAGGTCGCTCACATCTCGCGCCCGCCGCAAGACATGCGCTCCTCTTGCTATAGAACTGCAACGACGAAATCCCCCGTCCGCAAAAGGCGCGGCCACCCCCTTTAAAAAAGTGGGAATTAACGACAACGACAAAATGGATTTCGACTTTTGTCGGACAATTTGAGTGCTTTTTTTCATGCGTTTGTCGTAACAGACATATGAAATAATGGAACAATATTAAGCTGTTTTGCTATAGTCGTTGTCATTAGTCATTAGTCATTAGTCGTTTGTCTTTCGCCGCCTCTAAGCGAGTTTATGAGCGAAAGATTTTTGAAGATTATCAAATTCGGTTGTTTGAGCGGCATCCTCTTAAGTCTTTATTGCCGCGAGTTCCGAATTTGCTTCAAAAATCTTTCGCGAATGCTTTCAGCGACTTTAAGTGTCGTTATAATTTGCCGTGCACAAGCACCCGACTGCAAAAAGTGTGGTGACAGAATATTGACGTCGGCTTTTATTGTGACCGGCTGGGGTTAGCGCGGTTTGTATTGTTTTGAATAGTATTTTTTGTAATTTTTATCTTTTAGTTTGCGCCAAATTTTAGTGTTTTCCGTATACCATTTTACCGTTTCTGATAAGGCTTTTTCAAACGTGTATGCGGGTTTATAGCCTAGTTTTTCAAGTTTGGAGCAGTTTATCGAATATCTTCTGTCGTGGCCGGGTCTGTCGGCTACTTTTTTTATCAGAGACAGCGGTTTGCCCATAAGTTTAAGAACTTTTTTCGTAAGCTCTATATTCGTAATTTCTACGCCCCCGCCTATATTGTAAACTTCGCCGTTTTTTCCTTTGTGAAGAACTACGTCTATTCCCCTGCAATGATCTAAAACGTAAAGCCAGTCTCTGACGTTTTTGCCGTCGCCGTAGAGAGGAAGTTCTTTATTATCTATGGCATTTGTAACAAACAGAGGTATAACTTTTTCAGGGTACTGGTAAGGGCCGTAATTGTTTGAACATCTCGTAATGATTACGGGCAGACCGTATGTTACAAAATAGGAACGCGCAAGCATATCAGAAGACGCTTTTGCGGCGGAATACGGACTGTTTGGACTCAGCGGAGACTCTTCGGTAAAAGAACCTTTTAAAATGCTTCCGTACACTTCGTCCGTAGAAATGTGAATAAATTTTTTTATATTGTTTGCTCTTGCTGACTCCAGAAGAGAAAAAGTTCCGTTTACTGCGGTTTTTATAAATTCGTCCGCATTTAAAATCGAACGGTCAACGTGCGTTTCAGCCGCAAAATTTATGATCGCGTCGACGTTTTTAATATATTTGTTTACGAGTTTAAAATCGGCTATGTCGCCTTTGACGAATTTATAGCGTTTGTCTTTTTCAATATCTCTCAAATTGTCCAAATTGCCCGCATACGTGAGCTTGTCGTAATTGATAACTTTGTATTGCGGATATTTGTTTAAAATGTACCTTATAAAATTAGACCCTATAAAACCTGCTCCGCCGGTTACCAATAGTTTCATTTTTTTCTCCTATTTAGCATCTTTAAAAACCATAAAAAAGTCAAAATAAAAAGATTCGTCATTCTGAACTCGTTTCAGAATCTCGTCGTGGAACAAATTAACGACAGACCCTGAAACGAGTTCAGGGTGACAGACAAGGACGTAGTCGTCATGCTGAATTTATTTCAGCATCTGCTTTTGTCTTTCTAATTTGCCGTGCGCTAGCACCTAGCACCTAACGCCAAGGGTAGAATATTGTGTCTTCTTCGTTTGACATACCGCCTTCTGCGCGGGTATCGGTTGCTCTTGAAACGGGCATATTCATTTTCAAATCAAATTTGAAAAAAACTTCGTGGTATATTCCTCTTATTTTCCATGTAAAGCCCAAATTATAGCAGTGCATGTCTCTGTACAATTTAAATTCATGTTCGTTCATTCTTGAATATATTTTATCGATTCTGGAAGTTATTCTTATATTATAATCAAGACGCCATTTAGGAGTAAGCCAAATTCCCATCCCGATGGTATTGTCAAGTTCCTGATTTCTGTAAACCATTGAAGGACTGGTTTTTTCGTCATAATACTGGTAAAAAGCGCCAAGATTAAAATAAATTTTTTCAATTTCTCCCAAAGTAACGTCCAGCTGCGCGGACTTAAACAAAAACGGGTCTATGGACTGGGATTGTTTTAAATATACGGTCATATAATGTTTGGGCGTATAAATTATTTCCGTACTCAGAGGCGCCCATCTTACAGGGCTTCCGGTTTTGTAACTGCCGAAATTATATGACGTAAAATTACGGACGGTAGTTCTGTTGCCTATGTACATATAATTCGTAAACGAAAGAGAATTTGTTTCGATTCCGTAATCGTTTGCATCGTCGTCTAGTTTAAGAGAATTCTCCGCCGTTCTTGCGCGCACGTTGTAAGCCAAATTCCAATCCATCCATCTATTAACTCTTAAACGGGAATTTAAAGTCGCAAAATATCTGGTAAGAAAAGCGTTATGCTCTTTGTCATAATTATCTTTGTCATACCAATTTTCCGTTATTCCCAAGGAAGGCTTTAACGTAAACCTTCTGCCGAATTTGAAATCTTTGGTGAGCGTATATGTCGCATCGGCGGTATTCTTATAAAAAGGATTGCCGGAACCGTAAACATACTCTTTATAAGTATTCGCATAGTTAAACGTAAAATTGTTGACCAAATCCCATATTATTTTTTTCGGATAAATGCTTAAAGAGACTTTCGGAAGAGTTATCGAAGTTGTTTCATAGTCGCCCTTAACGCTGTCATAAGCGTCTTCCCTGTCGACAGTTATGGCCAAATTTGCATTGTTTCCCTGTCTGGTAAGAGAAAAATAGGAATGCAGCCTGCTCATCACTCTATTCCAATCATTGCTGTAATAATTATTAAAAGTTTCGTCGCTTATAAGTTCCGCCTGAGACTGAATAGTCCAGTTTTTGTTTAGCCTGTGCCAATAATTCGGGCGAACCGTCCATCTGTTATAGCCTGCCGTTAAGTCCTGTATGTAATATGCGTAAAGAGAAGCTTTTGCATTGTTTGAATAATAGTCAAATTGCGTGCCGTAACCCCAGCCCCTCGTGCCGTAATAATCAAGCATTGCTCTTCCTTTAAATGCGTCGGTAAATTGGTATTCTGCATACGTTTTTACCGACACGCCGCCGTCGCTTGTAAAACCGGGGTCGGCTCCGTAAGTAAACCTCGAAGAAATGCCGTCGCCGCCTTTTAAAGATTTTGTTACTATCGGAAGATAAAAAACCGGAACTTTGCCTATATAAAATATGGCATTGTATATCGTTACTCTTTCATTGAGCGTTATTTTGCCTTTTCTGGATCTGAAATATGCGTGCGGCTCGTCTAAGTCGCAGGTCGATATTGTTATATTGTTTACTGCAAAAGCGTTTTTGCCGAGCCTGTCCATTCTTTCCGAACGCATAAAAATTATTGACGAATAAGCCATAGATTCCCTTATTTCTCCGGTTTCGTCGTCATATTTATAAGTTATGCCTTCCGCAAAAAAAGAGTTGCCGTCTTCTTCTATGCGCACGTGACCTTTTGCGTTCATAAGTTTTTCTTCGATAAAAAATTCAACATAATCCGCCTTTATCTCTTTACTTTGCCAAACCAAAACGACGTTTCCGTCGGCTTTAATTATGCCGCAGTTTTGATCGTACTCAAGATTATCAGCCGAAATGTCTATTTCATAAGCGTAAGCACAAACGGCCAAAAGCAAAACTAGGATGAAAGGGATGATTTTTTTTAAGGCGGTTTTCATCTAAACTATTGTTCGGCAAGCATTGCGGCGCCAACTACGCCGAGTTTGCTTGTATAATGAGAGACTTGTAATTTGCACGCTTTATACGCGGTTTGAAAAGACCTTTCTTTCATTTCTTTTTGCGCGGGATCTATTAAAAATTTTCCGGCAAGGCTTACGCCTCCGCACAGTATTATTGTGTCCGGATTAATAAAATTCACTATATCCGCAAGCAAAACTCCAAGCTTTTCTCCGACATATTTCCAGATTTCAACGGACGTCTTGTCGCCTTTTAGCGCGGCGTCATAAAGAACTTTCGGGGTTATTTTAGAGTAATCTTTGCCAGTCATGTCATCTATTATTTTCGATTTATGAGTTTTTAAATAATCGACGCTGTAACGCGCCACGTAATTTGCGCCTATATACGTTTCGGCGCAGCCGCGATTGCCGCAGTTGCACTTATGCCCTTGGGAATCTATAGTAATATGTCCTATTTCTCCGGCGGTACAAGTTTTTCCCCTGTAAAGTTTTTTGCCGAAAATCAAACCTCCGCCGACACCCGTCCCCAAAGTTATACATATCAAATTATCGGATTTTCCTCCGGCGTCAAGCCAAAAAGCGCCTATCGCCGCCGTATTTGCGTCATTGTCTACAAAAACATTTTTCTTTGTAAGTTTTTCAATTATTTGTTTAAGCTTAACGTTTCTCCACTTGGGAAGGTTCGGAGAAAACCTTACAACGCCTTTTTCGCAATCTATATCGCCGGCAATGCCTATTCCGATACTTTTGATTTTCGGATAATTTTTCAATAAAGCCGCCTGCCGCGCTATATCATTAGCCAGTTTTGCCGGAGATTGGTTCAAGTCGGTCTTTATTGAGGTTTCTTCCGTTATCAAACCTTTAGCGTCAACGACGGCAATTTTAATGCTTGTCCCGCCCATATCTATGCCGAGATAAAGTTTTTTTGACATTTTTGTAATCCTTATTATTTAAATTTTTTAGGACTTCTCCCGCCAGATAAAGAGAACCTACGGACGCGGATGTCCTTTTATTTTTGAGAATTTCAAAAGCATCTGATATCGAATCAACTGTGAAAATCTTTTTATGAGGCTTATATTTCAAAAATTCTTTTTTAAGTTCGTCAGTTTTTACGGCTCTGTCATTTTTAAGTTTTGGCAAAATAATATTATCTGCGCATGCGGCAATTTTTTTTACGGTTTTTTTATACTCTTTTTCTCTCATCGCGGCAAACAGAAAATCTATTTTTTTCTTCTCATAAAGTTTTAAAGCGTCAAGAAAAGCTTCTATTGCCTGCTCATTATGCGCGCCGTCTATGATAATACGCAACCGCTTATTTCTAAATTTAAAGTCTCTTATGTCAAATCTTGCCGGCCATTTCGTTTTAACAAAACTGCGTTTGAGCGCGCCGGCGTTTATAACAAAACCTTTTTTGCTCAAAACCTCGATGCAGCAAACGGCAACTGCCGCATTTGCGACCTGATGCTCTCCGCGCAGAGAAAGCTTTATATTTTTTATATTCCGGTTTAAACCCGAATAATCAAATTTCCATCTGCGGCTTTTACCGTCAAAATTTACGTTTACCGCTTTAAAACCGTATCCCAAAACAAACGGATTTGATTTAGTTTTTATCGCACCAAAAGCGGCTTTTGGGAGTTTAGCGCATATAACGTCCGCATTTTTTTTGATGATTCCGGCTTTTTCAAAAGCTATTTTTGATATCGTTTTGCCCAGTATTTCTCTATGGTCAAAAGCTATCGAAGTTATTATGCACGCAAGCGGATTTTTAATTACGTTTGTGGCGTCAAACCTTCCGCCAAGCCCCGTTTCGATAAACGCGATTTCAACTTTTTTCTGTGCAAAATATATAAAAGCTATTGCCGTCAAATATTCAAAATAAGTTAAATTACATTTTTGCGCCAAAGGTAAATATTTTTCGGAAATATTTTTAAAATTTTTCCCTGATATATCTTTACCGTCGACTTTTATTCTCTCGGTTATGTCAATTAAATGCGGCGAAGTATACAAAGCCGTTGTGTATCCGCTTTCTATGCACGCATTTGCCGCCAAAACCGCCGTAGAACCTTTTCCGTTAGTGCCGGCTATATGAACGCATTTAAAAGATTCCTGCGGATTGCCGACGGCGTTTAAAAACTTTTTAATTCTTGACAGGCCGGGCTTCATGCCCTCGTATTCTTTTAAAGAGCTAAAAATCATTTTATTTCTGAACAAAAAATTTCAAAGATTTTATAAGAGTGTCTTTCAAATCTTTTCTCTCTGTGACAATATCTACCATGCCGTGCTTTTCAAGAAATTCCGATAATTGAAACCCTTCAGGAAGCTGCTGTCTTATCGTCTGTTCAATAACTCTGGGGCCGGCAAAACCGATCAAAGCTTTCGGTTCGGCTATGTTTATGTCGCCAAGCATGGCAAAACTTGCCGCAACGCCGCCTGTCGTAGGGTCGGTAAGCACTGAAATAAAAGGAAGCCCGTTATCCGCAAGTCTGGCAAGAGCTGCGCTGGTTTTGCCCATCTGCATCAAAGACAAAATCCCTTCCTGCATTCTGGCTCCGCCGGAGGCCGAAAATATTATAACGGGACATTTTTTTTCTATTGCCGTTTCCACTGCCCTGACTATCTTTTCTCCCACGACTGAACCCATGCTGCCGCCCATAAACTCGAAATCCATGACTGCAATCATCACTGGATAGCCGCCTATTTTGGCTTTACCCGTCACAACTGCGTCATTTGCCGAAGATTTTTTTATTTTTTCCGCATAGTCCGGAAAATTCAAAAAATCAACCGGCTTGAGTTCTTTGTCCGTTTCTACAAAAGTGTCTTTATCAACCGTAAACTCTATTCTTTTGCGGGCATTGAGACGCGCATAATAGCCGCATTTAGGACATACCATAAGATTCTCTTCATAATCTTTCTGCAGAAATATCTGTTCGCATTTTTTGCATTTAGTCCAGATTCCAGCCGGAAGACCTTTTTTCGTGGACAATCCTTCGCTTGCCGTTGCCATTTTGCCTCCAAACGTCCTTCAACTCTCTATTTGTCAGATATTCCTTCAGCCAGCAAATCGCCTTCATCTAAAATCCCTAAAGGTTTTCCGCTGCCGTCTATTACAGGAATATTGTCTATATTATGCTTTCTTAAAATTT
>JAISDI010000204.1 GCA_031264895.1 Endomicrobium sp.
TTCTCTTCTGATAAAAGTAATAATCTATACACATATTACGAAAGTTGTGTATGGATTGCAACTTCTCTGAAGTCAACTTCAGATAAAATTTTCTACATTTAATAATCGCAAATTCAGTCTTAAATAATTTCAAAAATAAAAACAAATATAAAACGCTGTTATCTAAAAATCAAAAGTCAGCTAAAAGAACGTATATGTTTATCAAAAAGTCCCCCGAAAAAGTGTGAATATATAACAAAAAGTCCCCCGAAAAAGTGTGAAAATATGATAAAATATATTAAAAATATCACAGTAGATAAAAGGAAATTATGAAAAGAACCGCTTTTGAATCCTTAAAAAACTGGAAGAAGTCTCAAAACCGCAAACCGATGATTCTTTGGGGCGCGCGGCAAGTTGGCAAAACTTGGCTGCTTAAAGAATTTGGGCGCGCTGAATATAAACAAACCGTCTATTTAAATTTTGACGATAATCCGCAATTATGCGCATACTTCCGGCAAAACCTTGATACCGCGCGAGTGATAGGCGCGCTGGAAACGCATTTTAACCTAAAAATTACTCCCGCCGACACATTGATTATTTTTGACGAATTACAAGAATGCCAAAGAGCAAAAGATTCTTTAAAATATTTCAACGAGAATGCGCCTCAATATCACATTGCGGCCGCAGGCAGCTTGTTGGGCGTTTCCGGCGGCAAATTCCCCGTAGGGCAAGTTGATAGTTTAACTCTTTATCCAATGTCTTTTTATGAATTCTTAAAAGCGGCCGAAAGGGAGCAGCTTTTGGAAGCAATAAATAAACAGGATATACATTTATTGGAAAGTTTATCAGGTTTGCTGACGGATATGCTAAAGACGTATTTATACGTAGGCGGTATGCCGGCGGTTGTAGATATTTTTTTAAAAACCAAAGATCTTGCCAAAGTTCGCGCTATTCAAAATGAAATCCTTGCTGATTATAAAAATGATTTTTCAAAACATATAAATCCGAATGATATTGCAAAAGTCCGCATGCTGTGGGATTCCATACCGGTTCATTTGGCGCGGGAAAAAAAGAAGTTTATCTATAAAGAAGTTAAAACCGGCGGGCGGGCGGCTGAATTTGAGAATGCTATGGATTGGCTTATAAATACCGGCTTAGTTTATAAAGTTCCGCGGACTTTGACGCCAAAACTGCCGCTTTCGCGTGACCAAGAGCGAGAGGCGTTTAAAATTTTTATGCTTGACGTTGGTTTGCTATGTGCAAAAACAAACATTGATTTATCATCTTTTTATATTGCCGAACCTAAGATTTTTGAGGATTTCCACGGCGCGCTAAGCGAACAATATGTTTGCCAGGAGTTAAAAACTACCGTTTCTACCCCGTTGTTTTATTGGGGGCGGGATAAAAGTTCTGCGGAAATAGATTTTATTATGCAATATAAATCCGAAATAATACCCATTGAAGTTAAAGCAAACAAAAACACGCAGGCAAAATCGCTTAAAGTTTATATTAAAGAATACAATCCTAAAACGGCAATAAGAACATCGTTGAAAAACTTTGGATTTGATGGAGTATTGTATTCAATACCTTTATATATGATTGAATCTTTAGAGGATATATTAAAGGATTAAATCCTTATATAATATTATGCAAATTTGCTCCATTAAGACAGCTATTTAAGGCTTCAAGACAACCAGATAAATTAAACTTTTATGAAATTCAAAATAGTTTATAGTTTTTACATAAACTATTGACATTATAAACAGTGTTTTATATAATTTTAGTATTATTGTGCTAAAATTATTAGGATTGTTGTGCCAAATTGTATCGGAATTTTTGAATATGCCCTATTTTCAACGTAATTTAAAAACATTGTTGGAAGCAACCATAGCTGAAAGGCCGTTAGTTTATTTAAACGGGCCGAGGCAGGTTGGCAAATCCACGCTGATACAAAATTCTGCACTGCCTAAGACGGAAAATTATATAACGTTTGACGAACCGTTAACAAAAATCACCGTAAAAGAAGATCCCGGCAAATTTGTCAAAGCCCTGCAAGGGGATAAAATTACTATTATTGACGAAATCCAGAAAGTTCCTGAAATTTTTGATTATCTAAAAATTTCAATAGACGAAAACAGATTAAAAGGAAACAATAAAAGCCTTTATTTAATTTCGGGTTCGGCCAATTTGCTGGCTTTGCCGAAATTATCCAAAGCATTGGTTGGCAGAGTGTCAGTTTTAACTCTTTTGCCCTTTTCCTCAAGCGAATATAAACAAACCGGAAGGAACTTCATAGAAAAGCTGTTTAATGAAAGTTTGCAATATAAAAAATACGGCGATTATGATTTAACGGATATAATGATTAATGCGACGTATCCGGAAATTGCCGTTGATAAAAGCATTAACCGCCAAAAGTGGTTTGACGATTATTTAAACACGCTTTTGCAGAGAGATTTTTACGAAGTCTCAAATATACGCGACAGCGAAAAAATAGTGGGCCTGCTGGGCGCAATGGCAATGCGCGCCGGAAGTTTGATAAATGACAGCAATATTTACTCCGAGCTCGGCCTTGATAACCGGACTTACGAAAAATATAAAAATGCCGTTATAAATACTTTTCTCGTTTTTGAAATGCAGGCTTGGGCAAAGTCAAATAATTTAAACAAAAGATTTACAAAAGCCAGGAAATTATTTTTCCACGATATAAATTTCCTTTTATATATATTGCGCCGGGAATTAAGGGAAATATATGATAAAAAAGAGCCGTTTATGGGGCATATTTTTGAAAATTTTGTCGCGGCGGAAATTATGAAAAATGCGTCGTCGCTGGTAGGAACTTATGTTTCCCATTTTAGAACTGCGGATAAAAAAGAGATTGATTTTGTAATAGAAAAACCAAACGGCGATACCATAGGTATTGAAGTTAAACTGGAAGCAAATTTCAGCGCGCAGGATTTTAATAATTTGAAAATCTTAAAGTCTCTTGCCGGTGATAAATTTAAAAAAGGTATTCTGTTTTACACGGGTAATGAACTATTGCCTTTTGGTAAAGATTTATACGCCGTGCCGATTTGCTATTTGTGGGAGAATAGTTTATAACATTAAACGAAGGTTTGTAACGAATTAAAAGATTTATCAATACGCCGGGGAATATCCCGTAAAATTGTACCGATTTTATATATCCTATAAAGAGGTTTTTAAGTGATAAAATTTTTTTTAAACAAACATGCTGACGAAAATCCTTTCATAAAAAATTATAAACGGATGTGGCCGTTCATAAAGCCCTACTGGTTCAGGGCTTTGCTGGGCGTGCTGCTGACGATACCGATTGGCTCGCTTGACGCGGCTGTCGCCATGTTCCTTAAGCCGCTCATGGATAATGTTATGGTGGACAAGCAGCCTAAATTTTCCGCCATGCTGCCCTTTCTTATTGTGGGTTTTACCATAATACAGGGGATTTTAAATTACGCAAGCGCGTATTTAAACACCTGGGTGGGCTCCAAAATGACGGCGGACATCAAAAAGAAACTTTACGATAAACTGCTTTCAATGAATACGGCCTATTTTGATAAAAGTAACTCCGGCACTATTCTGTTAAGATATTCCAACGACGCCGAGGCCGCTTCCGCGGGTTTAATCAGGAACCTGAAGGATTTTCTGTCTAAATTTTTCTCTTCCGTCGCGTTGGTTTTTGTGCTGCTGTATAATGCGTGGCAGCTTGCGATAATTGCCGTTGTAGTTTTGGGCATTGCTTTCTATCCTTTAAAAATAGTCCGCAAAAAGATGCGGGATATTATTAACAGAACGGTGGGCGCAGGCGCTTTGAGCATGACTATTTATAACGAAACCTTTTCCGGCAACCGCACCATACATTCTTTTACCATGGAAGAACAGCAGAAGGGTAAATTCCGGGAGCTTATGGACAGAATGTTTACGCTTTCAATGAAGATGGTGCAGGGGACAAACTGGCTTTCGCCCGTTATGCATATAGTAATGTCAGTGGGCATAGCTCTTGTCATCGGGTACGGAAGCTATCTGATAGTCAGCGGCACGATTACAAGCGGTAATTTTGTGGCTTTTATAGCGGCTCTTTTAATGCTTTATACTCCCATGAAGTCTGTTGGGAATAATTATGTCAGCATACAGCAGTCTTTTATGGCGATAGACAGAATTTTTGATATTTTATCGCAGGAACCGCAGCTAAAATCTTCCCAGGGCGCAAAAGAGATAACAGGCATCGCCAAGGATATTGTTTTTAATAATGTATATTTTGCCTATAACAAAGATAAAGAAATCCTCAAAGATATATCGCTTAAGATAAACATAGGCCAAACCGTCGCGCTTGTGGGCAGCAGCGGCGGCGGCAAAACCACCATTTCAAGCCTT
>JAISDI010000075.1 GCA_031264895.1 Endomicrobium sp.
ATTTTGCTTTGATATGTCACGGCAGCAACTTAGCTTTTATCAAAGGCGATGAATATATAATACATAACCGTATAAACATAGTAGATTCGTCGTCAGCTAAAGACAACGAAAAAACCAAAATGATGCAGGATGATTTATTATCTCTGGACAAAACCATAACGGACAGCGTTAAAAATAACAGGTGGTATAAATAATCAAAGAGAGAGTAATTTTATATGAAAAAAATTACTGCGGTTTTGTTTTTATTTTTCGTGTTTTCTGCTGCTTCTCATGCGGGGTATGTCTTAAATGTCAATAAATCGATTGAAGTGTATCAAAGTTTAAATCAGGCAAGCCTGCGTATGCAAAAACAATGGCTTTGCGCGGATACTGTCGTTATGCCTATCGGCGGTATTGTTGCTTCCGGCGGGACAAATGATGAATATACCGAAGTTGAACCTTTCTTTTTTCAGGAATTTGATTATGTTCCCGATACCAAAGTCGATATTTTAGAAAGAGTGCATCCTCAAAATATATATTCGTTAGAGTCGGAAGATGTCGTATTTCAGGTGAAATACGGCGATAAATATGAAAATGTCCCGACTGCCGATTATCCGAAACTGGTGTTAACATATCCTGATAATTCAACGCAGACATATACGATGACGGCAGGCCCGGACGGCATTTTTTCGTATACGGCAGTAAATCTTCCGAGAGGCGGATATAAATATGAGTATATCGCCACAAATGACAATTACATTTATAACGGCGGTTTTTATAATCTTTCGGGCGAATGGTATATTACGTCAAGACCGCGCGATTTTAATTTAATTTCGCCTGCAGAAGGGATTACCGTTATGCCCGAAGAAGTTCAGTTTCAATGGGAGGTATTCACCGATGAGCCTGACGATATTTTAAAGTATGAGTTTTACATCGGAATGGACAATGATAAAAACAAATTAAAAAAAGTAGAAAACGGCCCCGGCAGTAATACGAGTTCTTATATTTACCAAACAGGTTTAAGCCCCGTGAAACAGTATTACTGGTACATGCGCATAATAAACAAGTATGGCGCGGATTTGGAGACCAAATTGTTTTCTTTCAAGACGGGCGGTCAGGTCGAAAAATTTTATAATGCGCCTAATCCTTTCAACCCTGCAAGAGGCCAGCAAACAACATTCGTATTTAGTATGCCTCAGTCCGGAACGGCAAATTTGATCATTTATTCAGAGTACGGCGATAAAGTTTGGGAATCGCATACATATAATTTCAGCGGCGATACAATGTCTTCAAGGGAAATCATTTACGACGGCAGGGATAATTCCGGAAGAATGTTATATAACGGAACTTATATAGCGGTGTTGACAAAAAAATATTCAGGTAAAACTAAGGTGGAAAAATGTCGAATACTCATAATAAAATAATTATTTTTGCGCTTGCGCTTATTTTTACAGCGGTACAGTTTGCTTACGGGGCAAACGGCAGAAGAAAAAATTTTTTATCACACGGCCCAAGCGTTGCGGCGTTTTCCGCCGGTGAAACGGTGTTTTCGGCTTACAGAGACGCAGCGGTAATACAGTACAATCCCGCGCTTATAGCGTTTTTTCAAGAGAATGTCGTAAATTTTACAAGATTTAATCTTTATGAAGGAAGCGGCTACAATTCCGGTTCTTTGGTTTTAAATTATTTGAAATTTTTTCAGGCAGGGCTTTCAGTATCGAATTTGTCTACGGGAAGTCTTGAAATAAGGGAAGATATTTTCGCTTCGGGGCTTAAAACTTCGGTCAACAACTGGAATTATGTTCTTTCCGGCGCAGGTATGATAAATGCGCTTGGGCTGGCTTACGGACTGAACATGAAATATGTTTATTATGATTACTATGAAAAAAGCGGCGGTTTTTTTGCCGCAGATTTGGGTTTGGCAAAACTTTTTAGCGGGCCGGAACTTTTCGGCGGCGCGTCCAAAATAAAGCTTGGTTTGTCCGCTCAAAATGTTGTTTCCGGAAAATTGAAACTTGATATTGAAGATGACGATATTGTGCCTATATACAGATTTAGTACGGCTTTTCTTATTCCCGCCTACTACAGATTTCAAAGTCAGGATACTGTAAGTATTTATGCGGATTTAAAATATGAAGACGAATTCCTCGATTTTTACGGCGGGCTGGCATATACGCTGGCCGATAAATATTCCGTAAGAGCGGGATATTATCCGGAACATTTTACTTTTGGTTTCGGCATAGATTTTTATTTTTTTACGATTGATTATGCGGCAGATTTTGGCGCATTGGACATGGTTCACAGGTTTGGTTTGTCTTACAGATGGGGTTTGAAAAAATACGCTGAAAAAACAGGCGCGGAAGAAGAACTTGATAGAGAGGCAAAAGAAGCTTTAAATAAAGAAAAACTTTCCCTCAAAGAAGCCGAAAAGAAATTTAACGAAGCTAAAAAGCTCTACAACAAAGGCGAATATCTGCGTTCTACAGACATGCTCTCAGTTATAGTTATTTCCTATCCAAATTTTGAATCACCCATGTATTTTTATACTAAAATGCGCGACGATATGAACAAAACGGCAGAGGCTGACGAGCAGGAACTGAATTTTGCAAAACGCACATACGCAAAAGGCTATTGTGCATATTACGGAGCAAAATATAATGAAGCTTTAGCTCAATGGAACAAATACGTTCATTTCACGGGCGGCAGCGAAGAAGTTTTTGAATATATGGAAAAAATAAACAGCGCGATAAAACAGCAGGAACTTATTAAACGCGAAGCCGAACTCGACGCCAAAGCCGGCAAAATGCTGAAAACCGGAATAGAAAAATATAAAGCTTCAAAATGGGTGCTTTGTATTAAAGATATGGAAACTCTTCAAAAATTTGTTACGGACAACAAATTTTCAAAAACGCTTGAATATTACAATAAAGCTAAAGAGTATATAACAAAATCCGTAAACGAGCTTGCCAAGTCGATAAAAACCGAAAAATCCGAAAAGCCAAAAATTCCGGAAACCGCCGCAGAAGAAGAAAAATATGAAATAGACGAAGCCTCAGCAGATAAAAAATACAATGAAGGTCTGATCCTTTATGCGCAAGGCCATTATTTCGAGGCCGAACGCACTTGGGAACTTACATTAAGATTAAACCCGAAACACCAAAAAGCCAAAATCGCCCTTACAAAATTGCGCAACAGCGGATTTTTGTCCGAATAGGCCTTTGCAGGCGGCAAATTATAACGGCAGCGTGTGGGGTAAATACCTCGATATCTTTTGTGTGAACAGGCTCTGGTAGATATTGTTATTACAAATAGTTTAATCGGTATTGGATAGGCGATTTTTTTATGGTTGTAAGAATTTATAATTACAATAATTTTTGCATAGTGTACAAAATAAGGTTTCTAAAAATAAAAATTGAAAGAAATAAATGAAAAGCACATTAAAATTAAAAATTATTATTTTTATCACATTCTGTATGGTTACTTTTGTTGCTTGTAGGGATGATGTATCAAATGAATCTCCAGCTTTGCCTTCAATTTCAAGTAATACTGTTTCAAATGATGTTCAATCGGATTTTGTGTTTATCTTGAACAATGCCGGAACAGAATATGGAATATCTGCAAAAGAAAATATCAAACTCAAAGGTGAAATAACTATACCTGCAATATACAATGCTAAACCCGTTACAAAAATATTCAACTTTACAGGACAGCAGGAAATCACAAGAGTAGTCATGTCTGACAATATAAGAGAAATCGATGCCGGTGCATTTCTTTATTGCACGAATTTAGAAAGCATTATATTTTCAAATAATCTTGAAATAATAGATAAGTCAGCATTTTATACTACCGGATTAATATCTGTCACAATTCCTGCGAGTGTTACAACAATTGGCTATATGGCATTTGGAAATTGTAATAACTTAATAGATATTGAAATTTTTGCCAATGAGGTAAATATCGGGAAGGAAGCATTTCAAGCCTGTACTAAATTGACTGGCA
>JAISDI010000157.1 GCA_031264895.1 Endomicrobium sp.
TGCCGCGAGTTCCGAATTTGCTTCAAAAATCTTTCGCGAATGCTTTCAGCGGCAAGGGTTTTTGCTTACTTTTTGACCGACTGCAAAAAGTGAGGCGTGGGGTTCAGGGGTACCGCAAAGACCCCTGACTTAAGCCTTTGCCGTTTTTAACGGCAGCCCATGAACAACAAACAGCCAACGGCAACAACGACCACCCCGTCAGAGACTTTGTCTCTGCCACCCCTCCGTAGAGGGGAATTACGACTAACGGCAACAACGGCATGTTTAGCAGAAAACTTACGTGGGTTTATTTTTACGACCACTAAAAAGACTAAAGGAATGCCGCCTGCAAAGGCAGGAACGGGGGCGTTCTAACTTGCCGTGCGCAAGCACCTATTCGTAGACTATGTCGTCTAAGTAGAAGGTGGCGCCCATCATGTTATTTGTTTTTGTAATTGTGAAGCAGAAACCGCCTATTATGTTTGTTAAGTCCGCTTCTTCAATGTAGATGAAATATTGTCTCCACTCGCTTGAAAGTTCTATGGGGCCGATGGCTCTTGAGTCTGAATCTTCGGTTGTTTTGCCTTGAATGCCGCCCATTATAAAGTTGCTTATAATTTCGCCGCCTTCTTCTCCTCTTGCCCAGAACGAAATTCTTTCCGCGCCGGTAAGGTTAAAGCCAAAACCTTTATCCCCCCAGTTGTTTGCAGGTTCCGTCCAGTACATGCCAGACCACCCCGAGCTGCCTTTGGGGTCGTACGTAACTTTTATGCAGGTTTTGCCGGAATGGGGGTTTTCGTAGGAACTTTGTTCGACCGTAAGCGCTCTTATGTCGCCCATCATGCCATAAGGAGAATAATGATTATCTTTTGTGCCTACGTCCGTATAGACATAAAAAGGTTTAAATCCCGATTTATTTGTAAAAACTGGTGTGGTAACAGCTTCCCTTTTAGGTTTTTGAACCGCAGGTTTTGGTAAATCTGTCTTTGGTATTGCAGGTTTCGGTTTTGCCGCCGGTTTTGGTTTTGACGGGACAGGCTGGGGTTTAGGCTTTGGTTTGGGCTTTTCAATAATTTCAGGTTTGGGTTCTTCTTTTGGAGGTTCTTCAACTAAAACAGCCGTACCGGAATCGACAATTACTTCTTCTGCAGGGGTTTTTAAAGTGTCAGTATCTTTTTCAACAACGAAAACTTCCTGAACCGGAGGTTCAACAACATTTTCTTTTTTATTTTTGTCATTTTTGTAATTCCACGGGCCGACGCCGCATGCTCTTAAAAACATAAGCGCTATAAGGATCGCTAAAAAAATTACAAGGAAAATAGTAGTCTTTTTATTGTTCATTTTAACTTATTCCTCTCAGTAAAAAGCAGTTATATGTCTACACATTTATAGCATTTTTTTAGTCAAATATCAAATTTCTTAGTATATTTTAAATAGTATGCGTTATTTTCGCCGTCGTATGAAAAATTAAAAAACGAAATAAGCGGAGGCTCTTCTTCAATTTGTTTTTTGCATACAAAATAAGCGTCTATAACGGAATAAAGCCATGTTCCTATTGCTACGAAAGTTAAAATTTTGGAAACATTATAATTATCTTCATACTCGTCATAATATTTTTCGTCTCTTATGCCTGATTGTTCGTATTTATCGTATTTATAAAAAGCATTAGAATTAAAATATAAAGCTCCGATAGTTGAAGCGGCAAAAATTCCGAAAGTTGCCCACGCTTTTACGGGCTGTTTATTCCAGCTTTGCCCCCAACCCGGCATGAATGCAGAACGAACAGACGCGTTAACGGGCTTTATTTCGGAAAAATCTAAATCGATTTTTCCGGCATAAGCGTATGAGTTGATAAATAAAGCCGCAATGAATGCCGAAAGTATTATTTTTTTCATTTTGATAACCTTATATCGTCAAGATAGATCGTGCCGCCGTCGCAATATGTTAAACCGCTTTTGGCGTCAACCGGAGCGGTCGAGTCGGGACGCATGGTAACAGAAATATACGAGTTAACGGCTGAAGTACTATAGCCTGAAATATCAACTTCTGCGTATGTCCAGTCTGCGCTTACACTTATTTTTACATCTTCTGAAGGATAGCCATGTCCAAAAACATTAATTATCACTTCAGTATGGGATCTCAATTCGGTTTTATACCAAAACGATATTTTGTTATATCCGCCGGCAGTTAAATCTTTTGTATCTCCGGTTTTGCCATTGGTCGTAGTAAGCCAGAAATTTACATTGTTTGCCGTACTTCCGCTATCATAAGTTTCACTGAAAGCTCCAGACCAAGTCATTTTCATTGACATATGGCCGCTATATGAAACGCCGTTATATCTGGCTTCAAGTTGGTTGCCCAAATTTCCGTATTTTTCCCAGATATTTGTATAAGCGCCTATGGCATCATCAAAAGGAACGACCCTTGTTCTGATGTCTCCGTTTATGTAAAGGACAAACGGGTCAGCCCAAGACGAATCAGAGTCGTCAACGCCGTTATACATAAGCGAACCAGCCGGATTTTTTTCACAGCCGGAAAAAGCGATCGCGAAAAAAGTTAAAATCAAAATTAATTTTTTCATTTATTCATCTCATACCTTATTTCATCCATATAAAACGTACAGCCTTTTGGGTTGTCAGATTTTGTTACCACAAAAGAAAAGCCGCCTGCTATATAGGACATATCTTTTTTTCTTAAGTCTAACCAATAAAGTTTCCATTCGGGAGTGAGAACAATTTTCTTTTTAGATGACACTTCAGTCGAATCAGGGAAGGCGCCTTTAAAACCGCCGATTTTTACTTCGCTTATAACTTCGCCGCCTTTTTCGCCTTTCATCCAGAAAGTTACGTATGTGGCTTTGCTTAAATTGAACCCGCCCTGTTTATCGCCCCAGTTGTTTGACGGCTGCTGCCAATATATTCCCGCCCATCTTTGCGCTCCTCTGGGGTTGTACTGCACTTTTATAGCGTGTTTTCCCGCGTAAACGTCTTTGGCGTACTGCTGGTTAAACGATAAATCTCTGCTGTCGCCCATCCAGCCGGAAGGATAGTAATGATTTAATATTGCTTTAAAGTCAGAGTAGACATAAAAAGCAAGCTGCGCTCTTTCCTGTGGGGTCAATTCGTCCGCCTCTGCGTTTACGGACAATCTGTCGGACTTACTTCTGCCGGCATTTGACGACGCGCAGGCACAAATAAAACCGAAAATTAAAACTAAAGCCATTGAAAATGATAAATATGTTTTTTTGTTCATGTTTTTTATTTTTTTTGGAAGCGGCGGCATTGATCTGCCGCCGCTTCTGAATTATTTAATTATTCGTAAATTATATCGTCAAGAAATATTGAAAATCCGTTAGGATTATCGTCTTTTGAAGCTGCCCAGCAAAAACCGCCTATCATATGGGAAAGATCTTTATCTTTAAGATCTATAGTAAATTTCTGCCATTCTTTTGTGAGTTCGATAGGCCCGATAGACATTGAATCTGAATCCGGGAATTCGCCGGTAATTCCGCCGACTTTAAATTCGGCAATTTTTTCTCCGCCCATGGCTCCGCGTACCCAAAAAGTGAGTTTTTTTGCGCCGGTTAAATCGTATCCGCCTTTCTTTTCGCCCCAATTATTTGCCGGCTGCTGCCAATAAATTCCGGCCCAGCCTGCGCCTTGTGTCATTTTAGCGCTGTAAGTAACTTTAATACAAGTGTTTCCGCTTCTGGGTTTTTCGGTGTTTGCAAGATTGATCTTAATATCGCCGTAATCTCCCATCCAGCCGGAAGGCGCATAATGGTTTTCCTTCGAAGCATTTTCTACATAAACCGCAAAAGGTTTAAATGTTGAACCTGCCTTTTGTGCAAAGACCACTGCCGAAAGAGACGCTACAACTGCTGCCGCAACTAAAAAACTGAGTACTTTTTTCATCTTTTCCCCCTATTTTATTTTACCGCTTCTATATTTTCTTCCGATAAATTTACGTCAGAACCGTCGTCTTTCAGTATTACGATCTCGACCCTTCTGTTTTGATCTCTTCCTTCTGCCGTTTCATTTGAAGCTACAGGTTTTAATTTGCCGTAACCTATCATATTAATTCTCTCTGAAGCAACGCCTTCTTTTATTAAGAAATCTCTTACGGATTTCGCACGGTTTTCGGAAAGCTTTTGATTGTATGAAACAGCGCCTTTCCAGTCCGTATGGCCTTCGACCGATATTTTGTTGTCCGGATACATTGTGAGAAGATCCGCAACTTCTTTAAGAGTCTGTCTCGCGCCTCTCTTGAGATTATATTTGTCAAAGTCAAACAGCACTTTTGCGCCTAAAGTTATGACCAAACCTCTTTCTGTTTCTTCTATTTCAGCTTCT
Source organism: Endomicrobium sp. (assembly GCA_031264895.1). Classification (GTDB taxonomy): domain Bacteria; phylum Elusimicrobiota; class Endomicrobiia; order Endomicrobiales; family Endomicrobiaceae; genus Endomicrobium_B. The sequence continues at coordinate 4,332 of JAISDI010000157.1, forward strand.
TTCGGCGTTGAAGCCACTATTATTCTTATAGGTTCCGTTTCCGCACGGTTTCCGTAATTGTCAACGGCTTCAAGAACTGCATAATATGGGGCGTCGGGCAGATCTTTTCTTGTTTCTTCTTCTTTTCCGTTCCATTCGAGTTCGTAAGGCGGTTCTCTGTCTCCGGAATACGTTTTTACCGTTTCGCCGGCAGTATTTTTTATGGTTACGATCCATGTATCGATTCCAGAATAGTCCGATACCCATGGCTCAATAATACATTTTTGATTGCTTTCCGGATAGATAATATCTGGGGAGGCTTTTAATGCGACCTCCGGAGGAGTTTTATCATACTCTACCATGAAAGGCGCTCCCTGATCTTTTGAGCCAAATCTGAGAGTTACGTCAAACAATACTTTAAAAAATATTCTTATTTCGTCAAAATAACCCGTTTCATTTTTTGATTCTTCGCCTGCTATTGAATCAAGAATCGTTTGATTTGTTTTTCTTGCGGCTATGTATTCGACGCCTACGTTAAACCATTCGCCTATATTTCTGTCTATGTGGGTAAGATATAATTCGTCGTATGTTGAACCGAAAAATTTATGCCAGTCTTCCGGCCCCCAATAATTTTTAAAGTAGGCAGCTTTAAACAGATAAGGCTTTCTTTTAACTATTAAACTTGTTTTAAAATATCCTATCATCGGGGTGGTAAATTCTTCTCTTGCGGCGGCGCCTTTGGTGTTTGGATAAGGATAACTTAAAGTTGCCAAATCTTCGCCTATTTCAAAATCATATAATACTTTTAGTTCGCCTTTTACAAATTGTGAAAGAAAATATAATGAACCTACATATCTGTCAGGGGCGTCTGTACCGTTGGAATATGAGTCTTCCCAAACGGTAGAGCCGTCGTATTCCCAATAGGTCTGTCTGTCAAGGGTTCCGAAATATCTTTCAAAATTGACTTTTACCGCAAACGAAAAAGGCGCATCTTCTTCCGGATTAAGATTGTATGCTATAGGCTGATTCGGCTCAAACTGGTAAAACCACGTTGAAGGAGTGGGATCGTATGTATAAACAAATGATAAAGCGCTTGTTTCCCTGTTATCAAAACCGGTTATGCCTTTGCGCCACCAAACCCAAAAAGGACTTTCCGGGCCGCGCCCCTGAGAAATCAAAGGCCCTGAACCGCCTCCGGAATATATCATGGGCATTGCCGAAAGAAGAGGTTTTTGATAGTAATATCCGGCGTAAATATTTGAATATTTGGAAATCTTTTTTTCTGCGGAAATGTCTGCTTTTTGTCTGTTTCCGGCTACAAGCCCTCTGTATTCGTATCCGAGTTTTACCAAATCTATACCAAATACTTTTTTAGGGATAGAAAGCTTTACAGACCCGCCCAAAGCGTCAATTTCTTTTGTAGTGCCTTCATGAATATCATATTTTGTCCCGCCAAGACCGTTTCCCGAGCCGACATCTTCTGCATATTCGTAGTCCCAGCCAAGCCTGAAAGGCCTATACATTGCGCCTACTTGAAGAGTATTGCCTATTACATTGAAACTTTTGCTTACTTCAAATGTGCGCATTCTTTCTCTTGAGTCGCCAAAATCCTGCGATGATTGAGTTAAATTGTTCCATTGAGTAACTTCCGGATTTCCGTAAGGGATCTGATGATCGGTATAATAAAAGTTTATTCCGGTACCGAAAATGTTTGTGTATTTTAGATAAGCGCCCTGATCGTAATCCTGCAGAGCTTCTTCTCCGTAAATAGCGTCAATATCGCCCCAAATGCCTCTCATTTTAAGCTGCCAGAAATCAGTGCTGTGATGTCCTGAATAACGCAGATAGTCATCGGGATTGTCCATCACGGGAAATAAATCAAACATGTCGCCTTCGTAGCGCCAGTCCATATGCCCGTAATTTTTAAAATATGTCAAGCTTGCCCAATCATTTTTTATTCCTATTTTGGCATTATTCCATTCAAACTGAGGGCCTCTTTTATTCCAGCCGTCCATTCTGTGTTCCTGATTTACGGGAACCCAGTATTTGTCAGCATAATCTCCTATCATGGCAAAACCAAATTCGGCAAAAAACCAATCAACCGGTTTAATGCCGACATTAAATAAAAAAGTCTGCCCGTAAGTGTCCTGCCATTTATTGTCCATTTTTAATGGTTGTCCGGAGGAATCTTTAGGTTTGTAATTAAAATATTTGTTTATGCCGAGAGGATCTTTTGAAGTGTACCAATAATCGCCTAGTTTATGATAAATAAAATCAAAAATAAATTCGCCTTTAATGGCGATCGTTCCGGTATCTAAATTATCTGAATCTATTCTATTATATTGAACATAAGGAGTGAACACATCTGAGCCGCCGGCATGTGAAGATGAAACGAAGAAAATATTTATAAAAAGTGAAAAGACTAAAGCTGTAAGAATCAGGTAAAATTTCATTTAATAGCAATTCCTGTTTTAGACTTAATGGCTTATTTTACATTATAAATAAATCCGTGTCAACCGGACGCAAGACTACTCTCTTGCGGTTATATCGTCGCTCCACAAAGATTCCTGATAGGAGTAATACGTTTCTCTTAAACGCCTTTTAAAAGGGCTTTTTTTACCGTCTCCCTGTGAACATACGCCCAGCCATTCATCGTTAAACAGTCCGTCGTTTGCAGGGCCTTTCCACGCGCCAAGCAGCGTGTCGTGTACTTTCGGCGAACCTACAAGCCACCATTTGTCAAGCCAGCAGTAAACTACGCCGCCTATCGCATTTCCCTTGCCCTTTCCCCAGCAGCTGTTTTGTTCTATGTCTCTCCATGCGGTAACATGATATTTTGCCTGATAGAATTCGTCTTCGATTTCTTTATTTGAATTGTAAGCGTCTACGCCGAATTCCGTTATGAGTACCGGCCTGTCGAATTCCGTACTTACTTTATTCCATAAAACGCCAAACCCATAAGGGCCGGAATACTGGTTAAAACCCAAAATATCTATCTCTGGGGCAAACTCTTTATAATATTTCAGAAATCTAGTGGTGGCATTGCATACGCCTACAGGGTGGTTGCTGTCCATCTGTTTTATCATAACGCATATTTCATTTACGAATTTTGCGTAAGCTTCGGGATTTTTATAGGCATTTGTGTTTGTTTTGGTTGAATTGACATCAGAACCAGGAGAATCGTTTTCATTGCCGAGCATCCACATAAGCACATAAGGTTCGTCTTTATGTTCTCTTATCATTTTTCTTACGCTGGCTTTCATTTTTATTCTTTGGATCTCGCTCGTATAATCGGTGCCGCTGTGCCAGTCTGCGCCGCTGCCTTTGGTGTAAGCCCCTAAAAAGTTGCCCATTATTACTCTGATCCCGTAGGTATAATACAAATCTCTCAGCAAATCTTTATTTATATTTTCCGAATGGTAAATTCTTATCGTATTGCAGCCCATTGCTTTCAAAAGAGCAAAATCTCCGATAGAATTTTCATCGATATTTTGAAAATCGTCCCTGTCTAAATCCACCCATGCGTCGTAAGGGCCGTCTATTTTTCCGTTGTTATCGCTGTCTTCCCACATCCAATCGTTTGAATCCGGGTATTTGCCTATAGTATCTGCGGAATATTCCGTACCTTTAATGAAATAAGGTTTGCCGTTAATAAGCATTTTCCAGCCGTACTGTTCGCGCACGACTTCAACTTTATCTGCGGCAGACAAAACGGCATTGAAAATAAAAATAAAACAAAATACGGAAAGCGCGCATATTATAAAATTCTTTGTTTTTTTTGAAATCATTTATTTCCCGTATTTTTCCATAAATCTCTATACATAAAATAAGATTGTCTCAGCTGTCTTTTGAACGGGCTGTCTTTGCCGTCGCCCTGCGATGTTATGCCAAACCACTCTTCATACGCGCCGCCGTCAAGAAAAGGCCCTTTCCACTGCGTTACAAGGTCATGAGCAGAAGGGTCAAATTCCGGCGGAGGCCCGGCTTTCCACCATTCGTCTACCCATTCGAATACGGAACCGCCTAAAGCATTTCCGACGCCGTTTTCAACTCCGGCAGCATTGTCTTCAATGGAAGTCCAGTTCCATTTATGATAATTTGCCTGAGCTTCTTCCGCCTTCGCGGTTTCCCAGCCTTCAGCGTATGCCGGACAGCCAAATTCCATAATCAAAACCGGCTTTTCGTATTCCCTCATAACGTCTGCCCATAGAGGCCCAAAACCTTGTTCCCCTCTATACGCATTGCCTCCATAAATGTCTAAATCCGGCGCATTTTGAGCGCATTTGTCCATAAGATACGTGTCGCCGTTGCATATTGCGACAGGCCTTTGGTATGGGTCAACTTCTTTTATGAGTTTTACGCATTCATTTATAAAAGAATAATAAGCGTCCGGCTGAGATTGAGCCTGATTGCTCGTGCCGGCAAAAACTCCTGGCGTTCCGACAGTACCGTAATTATTTTCGTTTCCCAAAACCCACAATAAAACGTAAGGCTCTTCTTTATATTCTTCAACCATCTTTTTTACGCTGGCAAGCATTCTCTGTCTTTGTTCCGGAACGGTATAGTCCGTGCCGGTAAACCATTCTGCGCCGGAGTCCGCGCCGTACATGCCTATAAGATTTCCTATCATGTACATAAAACCGTAATTTTCGTATCCGTCTTTCAAAAGCTGTTTGTTAAAATTCGGGTAATGGTACAATCTCAGCGTGTTTACGCCCATTTCTTTCATCAAAGCAAAATCGCCTATATTCGGTTTGCTTTTATCCTGAGTTTCGGTTCTGTTTGTGTCGACCCACGCTTCATACGGGCCGTCGATCAAACCGTTTTTATTTGAATCAGCAACAGACCAGCCCATGTCCGTATTAAGAGAGCCGTTATCCGGAGATAAACCTACCGGGCTTGGAGAATAGGCTATTGCTTTTACAAGGTAAGGTTTGTCGTCTACGGTAAGCTGGAAATGATTATTATTGTATTGTACAAGTTTTACTTTTCCTGTTCCGGTTACTTTTTTAACGCCTACTTTCTTTAAGTCAATATATTTTCTTGTAAAATCTTTGGCTTTTGCCGAAACAAGTTTGCCGGGGTTTACATAAAAATTATCATTGTTTTTATCATTGTCATATCTGTTTTTAATAATGAGTTCGGCGCCTTCAAGCTTTACGCCGAGTTCCGGATATTTTTGAGTTAAATATTTAATTTTATCTACGCAGACCGCGCCGACATACCACGGCGTTTTCCACTGCGTATATCCTATGGATTTAGGGAAAAAAACCAAACAAGCATAATAAGCTTTAACTGCCTGCGCATAATTACCGCTTTTTTCAAGAGCATGAGCGGTATAATAAAGTTTTACGCCGGGATCGTCTTTTTCTATAGACCATTTATAAAAATTCGCCCTATAATCGCTGCTATTGACAAAAGACCACTTGTCGCCTTTAAGTTTCCCCTTTTTCATGTATTCTTCATATCCCTTTTCTTTGAACACGCTTTGACTGTTGGGATATATTCCGCTGCCGGAAGCTTCTCTCAATGCCGCCATCTCTTTTACAACATATTTATAATTTGCCGCTCCGAGATTTTGAAATTCGCCGTACTTTTCATAATCTATCCATTTTTCCGTCCCCGGATAATCTATCGGAAAAGGTTTTTCAGTCTCATATTTCATTGATTTATTATATTTGTAAGCCGCGTCAAGAACTTTTTTTACTTCTTTCGGGTTTGGAGGGTTTGGGGTGATAAATTTTATTTCGTCTTCGGCATAAACGGCGCCGGAAGAAAAAGCAAGACATAAAACCGTCGCAAAAAGAAAAACAGATTTCATAATTTTCATTTTCATGCTCCCGTATTTATTTTGTTATTTTGAAAGGCTAGGGGCGTGTTCACGTCCTTATATTCTTTGGTGGGCAGTGCAGGACTTGAACCTGCGACCTCTTCCTTGTAAGGGAAATGCTCTTCCAGCTGAGCTAACTGCCCGATACGGATTTTACTGCGAAGTCCTGTTAAAATATCAAATTTTAGCTTGCGTGTCAATGGCCCTTGCGGGCGGTGTTTTAGAACGGCAAGCATATGAAAAAATATAGATTTTCATAAGTTTATCGTGAATCCGTCGCAATATTGACAATGTTCCGTATTTAAATTATAGTTATTGCACATTAGACTTAGTTTCAAAACAAAAAATGGGATGGGAATCCCGTCCGGCGTTAAAGACTTGAGGGCTTTGCTTCTCAAGTCTTTTGCTTTTTATGGAAAAATTTTAAGACCATACTCGTCAAAATTATTTTTTGCATTTTTTACAAACTTCTCTTTTAATATTTGAAATGCTCTGTTTCAGCTTATTTATATTTCTTCCACAAATCTCTGTACATGAAATATGATTCTCTTAGATGTCTTTTGAAAGGGCTGTCATTGCCGTCTTCGCCTATGCCGACTATTCCGAACCATTCTTCGTATCCGCCGCCGTCAAGGAAACCGCCGCCGTACTGTTTTGTCGTATCGTGGACGTGCGGGTCGAGATTTTGGGCTTTCCACCATTCGTCGCACCACTCAAAAATTACGCCGCCGATCGAGTTGCCTGCTCCGCTTTCAACTCCGCCCATATTGTCTTCGATATTTTCCCAGCAGCCTTTGTGATAAGACGCCTGTCCGGCTTCTGTTCTGCCTATACTCCAGCCTTTAGCGTATGCAGGACAACCGTATTCGGTTATTAAAACGGCTTTGTTGTAAAAACGTTTTACGTCTTTCCATATCGTGCCAAAACCCTGCTCTCCCCTGTAAGAGTTTGCGCCGTATATGTCGACGTCCGGAACGTTTTCAACGCAATAATTGAACAAATATAAATCGCCGTTGCATATTGCCACAGGACGCTGCTGCGGATCCAGCGATTTTATAAGTTTTGCGCATTCGTTTACGAATTTATAATAAGTGTCCGGCTTGTACTGTACCTTGCTGCTTGTTTTGATGTCGCCTATATCGCCGTAATTGTTTTCGTTGCCGAGCACCCACATTAAAATGTACGGCTCGTCTTTATATTCTTCAACCATTTTTCTAATACCATTAAGCATGTTTTCGCGCTGTTTTGGGTCGGCGTAATTTGTGCCTTCTTCCCACGTTGCGCCGGAATCCACAGCGTACATTCCGACAAAATCGCCCATAAGATACATAAAACCGTACTTTTCGTATCCTTCCCTTAAAAGTTCTTTGTTCATATCTTTGTGATGATATATTCTTAAAGAGTTTATGCCCATTTCTTTCATTAAAGCAAAGTCTCCGACGGATTTTTCGTTTTTGTCGCGCTTTTCGTTTCTGTTTGCGTCAACCCATGCGTCGTAAGGGCCGTCGACTTTTCCGTTTTTGTCGTAATCGTCGTATGACCAATCTCTATTATTGTTGAAACCTTCAACGCCCGGATAAAGACCGATTTTGTTAGGCGCATAAGAAATCGCTCTCACGACATAAGGCTTATCGTCAACGGTAAGACGAAAATGATCATTGTTGTATTGAATAAGTTTTACTTTTGCGTTTCCGATAATTTTTTTAACGCCCGTACTTTCCAGATCCGCATATTTTCTTTCAAAATCTTTTGCGGATGCGGGTACGAGTTTTCCGGGATTTATGTAGAAAATATCGTTTTTTACGTCATTATCAAAAGTATTGTCTATGGCAAGGTCTGCGCCGACAAGCTTAACGCCCGCTTCGGGATATTTTTTAGTGAGATAATTTATTCTGTCAACGCACACGGGACCTATATACCAAGGTGTACCGTATTCCGTATAACCTTTAGATTTAGGGAAAAAAACAAGACAGGCATAATAAGCTTTTATGGCATGTTTATAATGTCCCGCTCTGTCTAAAGCGACCGCCGTAAAATAAAGTTTTACGCCGGGTTCTTCCCTTGTTAACGCCCATTTGTAAAAGTTTGCCTGATAATCTTCGGTATTAACAAAATTCCATTTATCGCCTTCAAGCCTGTTTTGCTGCAAAAGTTCTTTATATTCGGGAGAATTGTAAACGCTTTGCGTATTAGGATATATTCCTTCACCCGAAGCAGACCTCAGACCGTCAAAATTTTTCGGAACATATTTATATTTGTCCGTACCTAAATTTTGAAATTCTCCGTATTTTTCATAATCTATCCATTCGTCAGAACCGGTATCGTATATTTTAAAAAGTTTCGGAGGATCATATTTCATTTTTTTATTGTATTTCTCAGCGTCTTTAAGAGCGTTTAAAAGATCTTTACGGGAAGAATCTTTTGCATATACACCGCCCGAAATGCAGCAAGTAACAGCCGCAATAAAAACAATTTTTAAGAATTTCATTATTCCTCCGTTTTTAATTAGTAATTAGTAATGAGTAGTTAGTAATTAACGACAACGACGAAGTGGATCAACCTACCGATTTGTATTTAACAATGCCCGATTACGAACTTCGGGCATGACGACAAAAATGATTTCACTTGTTTGTCATTCCCGAAGGTTTTTATCGGGAATCCATTTTGTATTTTCTCTTTTTGCAGCCATCACAACATTTAAGCTATTTGTCTATTTAACGTGGATCCCCGACAAAGACACTCGGGGATGACGACAAAAATGATTCCACTCGTTTGTCATTCCCGAAGGTTTTTATCGGGAATTATAACAATGCGAAATGGCTTCCAGCTTTCGCCGAACAACCTATAAACCCATACTGCCGTTTTGCCTTTGATGCAGACGTTGTTGTCTTTCGTATTTATCTTTCATCTTTGCCGTTCGCTTTTGTCGTTAGTCGTTGCCTTTGCCGTTGTCTTTCGCCGCCTATAAGCGAGTCTATGAGCGAAAGATTTTTGAAGATTATCAAATTCGGTTGTTTGAGCGGCATTCCTCTTAAGTCGTTATGCCGCGAGTTCCGAATTTGCTT
>JAISDI010000159.1 GCA_031264895.1 Endomicrobium sp.
GTTTTCTCCGAAATTGTGATTCATTATAGCGTACTGGAAAAATTTGTCGGTAATCATGTTGAGGAAGGGAAAAAAACTCAGGTGGAAAAATCTTGAAAAAACCGTTACCGGCTCGAAAATCCATACAAACTGATAACCCAAAACTGCAAGAATCGCAAAAAACGCAAGCATGTAATACTTTATCATAAGTTTTTTGCCGGGCTGCGTTTCTTTATATTTTCTGAAAGGTTTACACAGAAAAGCAAAAAAGTCCATAACCGCGCCAAACGGACAAAACCAGCCGCAAAAAATTCTTCCCAAAAGAAGCGCGGCAGCGATAAAAATCAAAAGAACCGCCATACCTTTAGTCAAATATACCGCTGATGTTTGCGCAAAAACAAGAAGCGACGGAGAAGTTAAAAAAAATTCTTTTGTATCGATAAATTTAATCGGGAAATTCAGAACGGCAAAAGAAGCGACCGCAAATAAAAAGAAAAGTATTTGGGAAATTATGCGCGCGGTTTTGAATTTTTTCATGATTATATTTTTGCTATTTTGATTTTTTGGTTCAATGCCGAATACATTTTTCCAAGCCCATACTCTTCGGAACGTTTTATGTGAGGAACGCTTGAACCTTTAATATTGAAAAAAGTTTCCGCCGCATAACTGTCCGCCAAAACGGGATCTGTTGAAGCGATAATCGTATTTTTCATTGCAACGTCTTTAAGGTTTCCGCCGCGCGGGCCGTTTGCAGTGAGAATTCTGTAAGCGTCGATAATGTTTAAATCCGGATGCACAAATCCGTACACTTCGGGAAGTTTTTTATCCATTTCCCAATGCATCTGTCCTCTGCTGCCTCCGCATATGCCCATAAGATTTTTTATTGACAGCGTAAGCGTGCCGTGCCCGTGCGTTTTTGCTATGGGAACATTGATAAAAGCGTCGCACTCTATTGCGTCTTTAAACAAAGGCCAGCCTTGCATTAGGGCGTCGGCTTTCATAAATCTGCCCGGCATATATTTCCAATCGTCCATATAAAATACCGTTGCGCCAGCCGCTTTTGCGGCTTCCATAATGCCGGAATTTTTGTAGCAGAGCGTTTTTTCGTTGCAGGTATTATCAAAAACTTTTACGGTTTTTGCGCCGCTTTCAAAACACATTTTTACTACGGTTGCGACAACCGCGGGATTTGTGTTTGCGGCATATTCCGGAGTTCTGTTCCAGCCGATATTTGGTTTTACCACGACCGTATCGCCGCTTTTTACGAATTTGCCCATTCCGCCGAGCAGTTCAACGCTTTGTCTGGTAACTTTTTCTATGTCTTCTCCGGTGACTGCGGCAAGTTCATAATCCGTAACCGGAATTTCTCTTTTTTTTCTTGGTTCAATGTTTTTGGTATTTTGCGCAAAGGCTTTTCTTGCGGTATTTGAAGAAAACGCTAAAAATGCGCCGCCGGCAACCAAAGTTTTTAAGAAGGTTTTTCTTGTGAGTTCGGTTGACAGGACTTTCTTTGTTTTTGAAACGACTTTTTCAATTTTTTTGTTCATAAACTTCTCCTCCCGGAACAATTCTTTTTTTATAAACCGTTTTTGAAATGATAACTCCGATTTCGTACAAAAGTATCATCGGGACAACAAACAAAGCCATGCTGAAAGCGTCGGTAGTCGGCGTAATTACGGCAGCCGCCACGCATAATGCAAAATAAGCTTCTTTTCTTTTCCCCGCCAGAAGTTTCGGGGTTATTAAGTCAAGTTTTGTGAGAATATAAGCCATAAGCGGAATTTGAAATATTATTCCGCCGCAAAAAACCAAAGCGCAGACAAAAGAAACGTACGAAGTCAAAGTTATTTGGCTGGGGGTTCCGGTAAGCCCTTGAGATAAGCCCATAAGAAAACTGATAGCTTTAGGCAAAACCAAAAAATACGCAAACAAAATTCCGGAGATAAAAAGAATAAACGCCGAAATTACCCATTTTATTGCAGATATATTTTGCTCTTTTGAAGCGGCAGGTTTTATAAAAGCAAACAATTCATAAAAAACCGGCAGCGCGGCTACGGCTAAACCCGCAAAAAAAGCAGTTTTAACATAAATTGCTATCGATTCAGCTGGTTTTAGTATTAAAAAGTTTTCTATTATGTCTTTTGAGGGGAATTTTATAATATTGAGTATTTGTTCCGTAAAAAACAATGAAACCGCAGACGCGGCGACAATGTATATTATACATCGTATTATGCGCCATCTTAATTCTTCAAGATGGTCAGTTACCGTCATTCTCATTTTTAGGTTTTGCTTCATCTTTTTTGTCTTCTATTTTATTTGTTTCGCTTTTTACTTCATTTTCGTCTTTTGTATTCGGATCCATGCCTTTTTTGAATTCCTGAATAGACGACCCAAGCGATTTTGCTATGCCCGGCAGCCTTTTTGCGCCAAATAAAAGCAATGCCAAAACAAGAATTACTATAACTTCCTGCCAACCGATTCCAAACATTTTAGCCTCCATACTTAATTAGTAATTAGTAATGAGTAGTTAGTAATTAACGACAACGACAACGACGACCACCCCGTCAGAGACTTCGTCTCTGCCACCCCTCCGTAGAGGGGAATTACGACACAACAAAGACTAAAGGAACGTTGTCGTTAATTACTAATTATCTTTAAAATGAATTCTGTTATTTTTGTCATGCCGTTGGTAATAATTAGAATTCCTACGGCGATTAAAAGGATTCCTGAAACGATTTCAATGATTTTGTAATAATTTTTTATGAAATTAAAAAATCTTAAAAACCTGTTAATGAAAACAGAAGTTAAAACGAACGGAACTCCAAGTCCCAGCGAATAAACCGTTAAAAGCCAAAAACCGTTTACCGCGCTGCCTTGTGTAGAAGCTAAAATCAGTATTGACGAAAGTATAGGGCCTACGCACGGCGTCCAGCCTAAAGCAAAAGCGGCTCCTACAAAAAACGTTCCTATCCATGTTGCGCTTGATTTGATTTTTCCGGAAGCGGATGCCTGTCTGTATAAAAATCTTATCCTGAAAAGCCCGCTCATATGAAGGCCGAAAACTATTACGACTGCCCCGCCCGCATAGCGCAGCCAGTCTCTGTGTTCGCTCAACAAACCGCCCAGCCAGCTTGCAGATAAGCCCATTATTATGAAAATAAGGCTAAACCCCGACACAAAAACAAGCGATTTGAAAAGCGAGTGTCTTAGCGAAGTTTTATAATCGCGTAAATCTTCTATGGACGCGCCGGTTATAAATGAAATGAAAGCGGGGATCAGAGGAAGAACGCAAGGACTTATAAACGTAAATATGCCTGCGATAAAACTTGCCAAAAACGGAAATTTTTCAAGATTTTCCATGTTTACCCTTTAAAAAAGTTTTTAAAAAGAATCAAAAACAAAAGCTATGCCGGCGCTTGCTCCGAAATCACTTAACGCGCCGCTGACTTTATAATTTAAATTTATATAAGCTTTCATTTGACTTGAAATATCGTAATCTCCGCCGGCATTTATGCCAATCAAAACCGAGCCGCTTTCCGCTCCCTTAGATTTAACTTTGACATTTGCGCCGCCGATACTGCTTTCGATTTCCGTAAACTTTCCGGAAAGTATATACTCCATTTCAAGCCCGCCGTACCAGCCGAACTTTTCATATTTGCCGTTCAAACCGGCGCCTATACGCATTGCGCTTTTTGAAAAATTTCCGCCGTCGGTTTTGAGGCCGGCGCTGCCAGCGCCGATTTCGTTCGAACTGCCGTATCCCATATAAGCAATATTAACGCCCATATAAGGCCTAAGATTGATTTCGGACAGCATTTCAAGCCACATTGCCGCTTCGATGTCGGCGTTAACTGCATATCCGTTAAAATCCGTTTTTGCTTTGTTGTTCGCTCCTGCGTCGCGCGAAGTCGAATATTGCAAACCGGAAAAACTTAGTATGCCTTTAAAATCAAAATCATCGTATAAATAACTGCCATACGCACCTAACCCGTAAGAATTAACTGACGCGCCGCTTTTTTCCTGCGATATAGAATGGCTGTTATATTTTCCGAAAAATCCCAATGCGGCATTTTTAAAAATCTCTTTGCCATAACCGAAACTCAGTCCGCCGATATTGTCGTCAAATGAACCTTTGGAATTTTCGTCATCTTCAAGATTAAAATTTTCATACTTAGTTTGAACCCACATATTATTTGCGCGTTTATGATCTTCATAAGAAATTATGGCAAGCTTATCGTATATGACGGTTCTGTCATTAGCGCTGCCAGCGGCATTTATGACATTTGCAATAAAATGTCCCGCAGACTGTGCAAACGTTCCCTGCACAAACAAAAATAAAAAAGTTAAAACCAAAAATAAATTTTTAAAACGCATAATGCCTCCGTTTCGAAGTTGAGGTCTTCATTTGAGTATCTATAAAAATCCTAAAAAATTCAAATTAAAAAGTCCAGCCTCTGTTGTTGCCGTTTTGTCGTCGCCGTTCTAACTTGCCACAAATGACACCCGACAGGCTTTGTCGATTTGGTAAAAATTATTCCCCGTCATTCTTTGGGGGATACCCTGTCAGCGCTTTGCGGAATACCCCGTCCGGAGACATTGTCTCCGGCCACCCCTTTTTACAAAAGGGGAATTTCCGATTTTCCAAAATGCGAAATTTACTAATTTTTTTGTCCTTGTCTTTGTCTTTAGTCGTTGCCGTTAATTCCCACTTTTTAAAGGGGGTGGCCGCGAAGCGGACGGGGGATTTCGTCGTTGTAGTTGTAGTTGCCTTTGTCTTTCGCTTTTGCCGTTGTCGTTGCCGTTGCCGTTCGCCGCCTCTAAGCGAGTCTATGAGCGAAAGATTTTTGAAGATTATCAAATTCGGTTGTTTGAGCGGCATTCCTCTTAAGTCTTTATGCCGCGAGTTCCGAATTTGCTT
>JAISDI010000230.1 GCA_031264895.1 Endomicrobium sp.
GTTTTGATATTATGAAAAGGAAAAATGCGCACCCATAAAAATAGAATATGTTCGTCAAACGCAGGATAACGTTTAAATTAGTATTGAAAAACAAATTTGAAAGTTTATATGCGGCAAAAGCACTCAATTGATAGGTCGGAAACTCATAAGGAAGCGTCCACGGCGCACCAAGCACAGGAGTTTTATATTTTAATATTGATACGCCTTCGTAAGTATAAGTTGAAACGGTTATTGCGGTTTGTGTTTGTCTAAATCCTATTATCGGATCTGATATGTTAATAAAGCGAACCGCAATAGAGAGTAAAATAAGCGCCAAAAAACAAAAATTAAAAGAAACAAATAACAACATTTTTGTTTTATACCGCAGTTGATCATGCTTTATACGGGGGGGGGTATGACTTTGTTTCGCTCTGTTTATTGATGTATCTTTCATAATTAGCATAATTATATATAAAATTTGGTATAATTTACAAAAAATAAGGAGATGTTATGAAAAAAATATGTATTGTCGGCGGATGCGGACATGTCGGGATTCCGTTGGGATTAGCTTTTGCGAGCAGAAATTTTAATGTAACGCTTCTCGACATAAACAAAAATGCCATTGACGCTATTAACGCCGGAAAACTGCCGTTCATAGAAGACGGCGCGCAGGAAATTTTGGAAAAGCATATAGGCAAAAATCTTTTAGCTTCAAACGATGAAAATATAATTAATGATCAGGATATCGTAGTTTTTGTTACCGGCACTCCGGTTGACGAACATCACACTCCAAAAATCAAAGAAGTTCTGAATGTCATACAACATTACAGCCATTTATTAAATAAAAACCAGCTCATAGTTTTGAGAAGCACTATTTTCCCCGGCACGACGGAAGTCGTGGATTATATGCTTTCGTCTTTAGGGGAGCAAAAACCTATGCTTTCATTCTGTCCGGAACGCATAGTGCAGGGGAAAGGCATAGAAGAAATCTTTAATTTGCCGCAGCTTGTCTCGGCGACTACCGAAGAAGCTTACGCGGCGGCGGCAGAGTTATTTTCGCATATAGCGCCAAAAATTATACGTCTTGAACCCAAAGAAGCGGAACTTGCAAAACTTATGACAAATTCGTGGAGATACCTTGAATTTGCCATAGCAAACCAATTTTATATGATGATAGAAGCCGAAGGTTTGGATTTCTATAAAATTTATGATGCCATGCGCGCGGACTATCCCAGAGCAAGAAATTTTCCAAAACCGGGGTTAGCCGCCGGCCCTTGTTTATTTAAAGATACTATGCAGCTGTCGGTATTCAATAAGAATAATTTTACTTTGGGACAAAGCGGCATGCACGTAAACGAAGGCCTTCCTGATTTCCTTGTTGAATCGCTTGAAAGGAAAATGGGAAGTTTGAAAGGTAAAAATATCGCATTGCTCGGAATGTCTTTTAAGCCTGATAATGACGATATAAGAGAAGCTTTATCTTTTAAAATTAAAAAAAGGCTTGAATTTAAAATGGCAAACGTGCTTACATGCGATCCATATATTAAAAACATGACGCCTTTGGAAGAGGCTCTTTCAAAAGCAGACGGCATAATTTTAGGCATGCCTCACAGCGCGTATAAAAACGTAGTTCCTAAAGTTCCTTATGTGGATTGCTGGAATTGCTGGGGGCCAAAATGAAAATTCTCGTTACGGGTTCCGCGGGCTTTATCTGCGGTTATTTGGTTGAGGAACTGCTAAATCACGGACATACGGTTGCAGGCATTGATAACTTTTCGAAATACGGCCCCGTAAAAAAATCTTATGACGATAATCCTAAATACGAATTTCACGAAGGCGACGTTAAAGATACCGAATTGATGAAAAAGCTTATTGAAGACTGCGACTGCGTTCTTGCCGCCGCCGCAATGATAGGCGGCATTTCTTATTTTCACGAGCAGGCTTATAATCTGCTTGCCGAAAACGAACGCATTATGGCTTCAACTTTTGACGCGGCAGTTTGGGCATTTCAAAACAGAAAATTGCAAAAAATAAACGTGCTGAGTTCGTCTATGGTATATGAATCGGCGACTGTTTTTCCAAGCGCCGAAGGCGATGAACGCAAATGTCCGCCGCCTCTTTCGACATACGGTTTTCAAAAACTTGCCTGCGAATACTATTGTCAGGGCGCATGGGAACAATTTAAACTGCCTTACACGATTATCCGTCCTTTTAACTGCGTCGGAACAGGGGAAAAACGCGCATTGTGCGATGCCGAAATTTTTTCCGGAAATATAAAACTTGCAATGAGCCACGTTGTGCCGGACATTGTTCAAAAAATAGTCAAAGGACAGGATCCTTTGCATATACTCGGAAGCGGCAACCAAATACGTCATTACACTTATGCCGGAGATTTAGCAAGAGGCATAAGGCTTTGCATAGAATCTGAAAAAGCCTTTAATGAGGATTTCAATCTTTCAACGCCGGTTTCCACGACAGTTACGGAACTTTCGCAATCCATCTGGGAAAAAATAAATCCGCACAAACCTTTCAGATATGTTTCCGACGAGCCGTTTAAATACGATGTTCAAAAAAGAGTTCCTTCCATACAAAAAGCAAAAGATTTGCTTGGTTTTAGCGCGGATACTTCTCTCGATAAAATCCTTGACGAAGTTATACCATGGATAGTCGAACAGGTAAAAATAGGCGCTATCTGAAAAAATAATGAATAAAATTTTTA
>JAISDI010000168.1 GCA_031264895.1 Endomicrobium sp.
ATATTGAACATGAAAAATCCGAAACAGATAAAACCTTCCGTGCTTGTGCAGGAGATGGTGGAGAATGTAGCTAAAGCAGGCGTGATATTTACCAGAGATATTGACGGTTATCTTTCAATAGAAACCGTATACGGGCTTGGCGGAAATATGATGTCCGGAGATATGAATCCCGATCGTATAGCCGTAAGTTCTTCAGGAGACATATCATATGCCAGAGCAATAGATAATACGCAAAAGCTTGTAAGCCTTGATGGAGGAGGCACGGCTCTGGTAAGCCTTACCGAGACAGAACAAAAAAGCAGAGTTTTGTCATCGGAAAACATGATCAAAAAGATGATGAGGATAGCTTATGATATAGAAAAAATGGAAGGTTATCCGGTGGACATAGAATTTGCGGTCGATGACAACAATATCATATATATCGTTCAGATAAGGCCTATAACCACTTTTGTAAGCGACGATATAAATTTTAATACGGCGAAAACAGACGACATTGAAAATAAAAAAGTGTCGCAAAGGCTTGAAGAAAAGTTAAAAAATACTCTGATCGATAAACTGGTCAAGGATTTACGGTCAATATATGTTAAAACCGACGCCGTAAATACCGCTCTTGAAGTTTTGTCCAAAATTTCGGATTCTTTGTCGCCTGCCGAGAAAGATAATATACTTTTTGAGCAGCTTAACGCTGTCTTTTCTTCAGTAAAAAAAGAAAATGACAATATTATTCTCGCTATAGTTCCGCTTTCATTATTTGTTAACGACACGGTAACGGAAAACCCGCTTTTTATGAGCATTCTTGATTTTGTCGGCAATAATTATGATAAAAAATCTTTTAGTTTACAAAGAATGATGTACAGTATGTTTAAAATGGCATATCCGTTAAATTCCGGATATGCTTTAAAAATAATAGAACGCATGTTTTCCGAAAGATTGATGGGCAATAAGGAGATACCTAATGAAATTAAAGAAACTATCAAAGACTATGACGACATTAAAAAATATTATCTTGCAATGGCTGACAAAGACATTGACGTGGATATGGCCGCCGTCGTAAGTAAATTTTCCGATTCTTTAAAAGCCGTTGAACTTCCTGCCGCTGATGAAAAAATAAAATCTGAAGACGTTAAAGAAATTGATATTATCGAAAAAGTTATAAACCCTTCGACCTCTCCCATACTCCGGCATAAAACCAATTCATTGTTTTTATTGGCTTTGAAATATATGAAAAAAGAAGACGACAGGGGACTTCATATTTTTAACGCATTGCTTCCCGTATATAAAATGTTAGTTGAAAAAAACGAATATATCGAATTTAACGATTTATACGAGCTTTCGCAAGCCATGCAGTATCTTTATAAGGATGCCGAAAGTTTAAACGATTTAATATCGTTTATATTTTTTGCCAATGAGAAATTATCCGGCAGAAACGTCTATCTTTCAAAAAGAATTTCTGCTCTTTTATACGATATTGCCAAAAAAATGAGAAATGACATGTCAAAAATTCCGGCAGAAAATCCGGATATGTATTTGTCAGTGTTAAAAAAACTTTCCGAAAATAATCCTTTGGCGGACGAAATACAATCGTCTATGCCTTATGATTTCGGATTCAACTCTGAAACTATTTCGATTATTCTGGAAGGTTCACGCAGAAACGGCCATAAATATTTTCCACGGAGAGGCTATGCCGAAGATAAAATAAATATTACAGAAGAAACTGCATTGCTTCTTGTAAATAATATGGATGCGTTTGCTTTAGATGAAATTATTAAACAGTTATTTTACAGTGGGGACAAAGGCAAAAAAGCCGCTCTTCTTATTTTAGATAAGATCATTATTTTGGCAGAAAATGTTTCCGAAAGCAAAAAAAGACGCGCGGCAGCCGCCGATATTTTGGCTAAATCGGTTTCCTCATTTTACGGCAGTCTTGAAGACGACGTAAAAGTCGGCTCTGAAAGAATAAATAATATTTTCAGGCAATTACAGATGAACGCCGAACTTATCGATACGGACGCGTCCGTTGACCCGTTTGCAGATTCGGCCGTCAAATACTATGCGTTTTCAAATTTTATAAAGAAACTGCCTGCCGCCGTTTTGCGCGGGAAAAAGGTCAATTTAAATTCTCCGGTATATTTCTATTCCGACGGATATACGGAAGACGACAGAACGCGGCTGGCAATGACAAAAGAATTTGAAGTTTTACAGGATATTTTAAAAACCAATGTGCTTGCTCTTAATATGCTTAATAACCTTTCCGTTAATTCTACGAAAAAAGAAGTCGGAAAAGTTTTATCGCTGGTTTCAAAAATGGCCGCAGGGCTTAAAGAAATAAACGCAAAAAGCGGCAATGACGCTTTGAAAGCCCTAGAAAATATCGGCAATGCCGTAGACAAGTACGGTTTTTCGCAAGAACATTTTCTTATTTCAGATTGGAACGATGCCAATATTGCCGGCATAACCTCAATAAACGCTCTCATAAACGCAGTTCATCAAACCGGCATAAACTATTTTAGAAAAAATATTGCGGAGATAAAACAATCCAAAAAAGGCGGAATACTTTCCATGACCGCCGAGAAAGACGCAATAACTATATCGGCCTATGATTTGTCGGATTCCGGCGCAGTTGACCAAAATATCAAAAAACTCATTTTAAAACTTGCTTCCGGAAAGATATCCGTTGACGATCTTATCTATAAGGATGATCTTCTTGTATGGTCTACGCAGTTATATGCCCATAGCGTAGACATATTTTTCAATTTAGGAAAAGAAGACGGAGGAATATCCATAAATTATACCGAAGGTACCGCAAATAAAGCTACTTTCGGGAATGCCAAGAGGCTTCAGTACTTTGCAAATGTTCTAAATGCTTTGGGTTTTAAAACGGAACTGAACCTGGCCAAAGACGCGTCGGATCCTAAAGCCGACAGTTTGAAAGCCGTGTTAAATAAAGATACGGGCTTGAACCAATCAGCGGATTTGCCGGAAATAGCGTTTAAGGTCATTATGCTTTTTAAATATTCAGTACATATGAATCATATGTTTAACGAAATGATAGAAAATCATTATGTGGAACGAAAAGCGTTTGATAAAGACATACTTCTCAAACTTGTGGAGAAATTTATGGCGGGCGAAATATGGTACAAATACGATTATGCAGACATGAATGCTTTTTTGAGCGAAGATGAAATGACCGAACGCCTGCCTTTCCCGGATTTCAAAACTACGGCGGATCTCCTAAACGGAATTTTAACGTACTTAGAGATTGCTCCTATAGAATATGAAGCCGGCATGAAAATCATAGACACAGTTTTTGTCGAAGAAAATTTTAATAAGCCGATAGAACGCGCGTTTATTGAAGGCAGAATCAAAATTGACGAAACCGGCGAGCTTGTTGCGGCAAAAGATTACGATATTATGGGAGATTTCCTTAGTTCACTTGCCGCAAATCCTGACAAGTTGATCGAACAAAGCAGAACGCTTAATCTTGTCGGGGAAGAAAATTTTGATTACCGCACTTTAGGATTTGTCGGCAAATTAAAATTTGTAAGCGGCGTGTATAGGCTTCCCGATGGACGCAGTCTTTTTATAAGAGGCTTGATGAACCCTTTGACCAAAAGAATGAAATTCGTTTTGGCAGATTTGGTTACTCTTGAAAAAAGAGAAACGCTAAACAATGAAGCGTTGCTGTCTTTTTTCAGTAATGAAGGCTACGAAATATACGCAGGGCAGGAAAAGACGGAAATCAGAGAGATGGATAAAATAATAAAACAATTGATGTCGTCCATAAATATAGCCGATTCTCCAGAAATTTTTTCCACTCCCACTTCCGACGGCAATGGGACTTACGTTGCCGGAGACATAACTTTTGACAGAAAAAATGCCGGAGAAAATGAAATTCTGGCGGTGCCTTATACAACGCCTGACGACATGGAAGCCATAAAATCTTCAAAGGCTGTAATTACTACGGGAGGCGGACTGCTCAGCCATGCGGCAATTACGGCAAGAGAATTTAAAAAACCGTCAGTCGTTCTCAATAATTCCGTATGGAATAAATCCAAAACGGGGTTGGAAACGCAATATTACGAATATGAAAATGACGAGCAATTACACGAATATAACATCAAGAGGGTAAAAGAAAAAAAGATCAAACTTAGCAAAGGCGCAAGAGTTCTTCTTAACGGCGAAACCGGAAGTATTCTTGTTTTTGCCGATATTGACGCCGCTATGCTTAATGAACTGCAATCTTATATCGATTCCGGCAATACTAACGGCATAGAAAGATTTTTTAGAAGATATAGAGATGATAAAAATATTTTGAGGCTCATAGAATACGCGTATTTTCAATTTTTGGGAACGGATAAAATGAAAGCTATGCTTCCTATGTTTCTGAAAGGCAATATGCCCGTCGTAATAAAAGAAAAAATCCGGAAGCTTAATTTAGAATATATGCAGGAGAGAATAAGCGATATGGAAGATACCGTAAAAACTCTGGAAAATTTTGGCAATGATAATATCAATATAGCTTATGTCATATCGCACGGATTGACGTTAAAACTAAATAAAACTTTGGAAAAAACAGAAGAAATAGATAAATTGAGACAGAAAGTACACAAACTTCATGATGCCGTCAAAACAAAGTTGGCTGAATATGTTACGGGCACGATCACAAGAGGGGAGCAATTGTTTGCCAAAGATACGTTATCTTCACAGGAAATCAGAGAAGCCGTCAAAATAGTACAAATGACATCGGTTTACAACGGTTTTATTGCGGAAGATGACAGTGACGGCGGGCTGCAACCATTGAAAGAAAAAGTCGAAACAATTGCCGCCAAGTTAAACAATAAAGTTTTGCAGCAGCGCAAAAACAAAAAATATGACATACGCTCCGAAATAGCTTCTTTTGATAATATACGTGAGGAAGATGTAGACCGTTTTGGTTCAAAAACCGTAGAACTTGCCGTTATGTCAAGGCTGCTCAAAAATCAGAAAAACGTATCCGTGCCGTCAGGCATAGGATTAAGCGCAAATTTATTTGAAATGTTTTTTGACAGCGCGGCAAAAATGAATGAATATAATTCAATGAATTCTGCCTACGAAGATGCGGTAAGACAAAGAAATTATGATTTGGCAAGCAGGATAGGCCAAGAATTGGTCAGCTTTATCCGTAACAATAATAATATAGGAGAAAATCGAGAATTACGTGACAATATTGAAAAAATGGTAGATAAAAACAAATATTATTCCGTAAGAACTTCCGGAGTTGGCGAAGACGGCGCAAATAATGCTTTTGCCGGCATGGGTAAAACAAATCTGAATGTGGCTTACGATAAACTTTTTGAAATGATTCAGGATTGCTGGGTGTCTTTTTATTCGGAAAGAAGCATAAAATATATGGCTGCGACCGGAAAAACCGTGAAGCCGGCTCTTATAATCGAAGAAATGGCCGACGACAATATAGAAATTTCGGGCGTGATGTTTAGCAGGAATAAGTCCGGGAACGGCGTTATTGAAGCAGTGTACGGGCTTGGCGAAGGTCTTGTTTCAAGCCTTGTTACTCCCGATACCGTTGAAGTTGACTTGCATAGCAAAGAAGTGTTGGAATATTCCGTAGCAAATAAAAATTTAAAAGTGACAGCTTCGGACAACGGAGTTGAACCGGTTGCCGTAACAAAAGGGCAAAAAGAAAGGGCTCTTAACAATGTTTTGATAAAACGTTTATCCGAGATTTTAATAACTTTGGAACGCGATGCCGGATATCCCGTAGACGTTGAGTTTGCGATTGGGAAAGATGGAGTAATACATATATTGCAAAGAAGAGCCATAACGACTTTTGATAATAAGACCGTCAATATAGAAGATACCGGTAATGCGAAATACAATATTGCCGTCGTTTCCGGAAATGATTATACCGCCGGCAAAGAAGTACTTCTGAATGTGTCGAGCGCCGATTTAGATACCGGAACAAATGAAGAAGAAGCGGTCAAAGTTTATTTTAA
>JAISDI010000205.1 GCA_031264895.1 Endomicrobium sp.
CCGGTTTGTTTTCAATAATGTTTTCGGGTAAAATATATTTTAGATGCAAATTCCTATGTAAAACGGAAACATGTTGCGTGCGTATTAAATCTCCCCATATCATATTCTCGTCATAAGCGGTGTTTTTCGCTATAAAATCCAAAACTTCGCAGGGTTGCATCCCCGCGCCGTTTGCTATTAGGTTAGGATACTCAATAAAAAACAATTTTCTTTTAACCAGTGGGGACTTATATTCTTCAAGTAACATTTTGCCCGCAAGAAAATTTATTTGCTGTTCGGGGTAATTATAAGTTTCTTCTTTTGGAATCCAAGCGTCTAATACAAAACCCCTGTTTTCAAAATATTGCGTAAAGCGGAGTTCGTTTACCACTACTGCGTCACCGTGAGAGCGCGGGTATTCAAGCGTGTCCCAATATTGCTTCCAAGAAATGTCCGCAAGCATTCTTTTCCTTATTATCATAAAATAAGACATTAAATGTTCCGGTATAAAAGGAGTTTTTTGCATTTTTGAAACCACGCAGTTGCGCCTAAACGGATAATAAGCGTGCCCCCAGCAATCGCATTTGCGTTTTCGCATTTCCTCAAACATCGGCTCAAACGAGTAAACGCCGCCGTAGCAAGTGAAGTTAAAAAGCAACAGTTCGTCAAATTTTTTTAAATTTTCGTAGCCGTAATGCGTCATCGCAAATTTGTAAGCCCAAGAATCGTAACCGGCGTTTTCCCTAACCAAAATTTCATCGGCAAATTCTTCAAATTTTCGCTTGCCTTCGGCATTAATTTTTCCATTTATAACAACAATAAGATAAGAAAGATGAGGTTTTATGCTGTTTAAATAATAAGAGACATAATCCCCCACAATTCCGTCTTTATCGTAAAAGAAAAAAATTCCAAGTCTTTTCATATTTTCATACGCTCCATTGTATTTTTATCAACAAAAATAGCGTTATATACGCGCTCGCAATTTTTACCGTCAATGTATTTGAAAAATTCTTTGCGCCGTTTTAGCATTTCCGCGGTTGGTTTTTCCATTTTAAGAGCAATTAAAAGTTCGGAAACATTGCGAGTAATGACGCCAAGATTATTTGTAAAAAACTCCGGCTCTATTTTATAATGCCCGTCGCAAAAAGCGGGCGGCATATAATAAATTGGTATGGCGCCTTTTTTATAAGCAAAATCGTAAGCCACACTGGACATATCCGTAATTAAATATTTTGCTTTTCTAAATTCTTTATTAAATTGTTCAGTTTCGTTTAAATAACTAAAATTAATATTCAAATCTTGTAATGCGTTTTTGAAACGGGTGTCTAAGCCCCTTTTTACAACCTCATGGTGAAAAATATACAATATCTCTTTTTCAGGGAAGGCATTTCTTGTTGCGTGTATTGCATTGATTATCGTATCAATGTAGTATTGTATTAATAAGTTATTGTGATTAAAGAGTATTCTCCATGTAAAAAAAGTGATTATTTTGTTTGTATTATGTTTTACTCCGAACCATTTGTCCATTCTTGGCGAACCCAAGGATAATACGTTAGAGAAGCCATGATATTTGAGATAGCTTTCTTTTTCTAATTCACAATTAGCAAACGTCAGAGAGGGATTATCCCAAAAATATCTGTGAACTATTAAAACAAATCTTTTGTCTATCGTGCCATGAGGAATAAATACCCATTTTGGAGATAAAGCTACGAAATGTATATCTTTGAAATTTTTAGTAAGAATTTCATGCCGAATAGTCCAAGAAGTTATCCATAATTTTGACAGAAAAATAAAAATTTTGTG
Organism: Endomicrobium sp.; assembly: GCA_031264895.1. GTDB lineage: Bacteria > Elusimicrobiota > Endomicrobiia > Endomicrobiales > Endomicrobiaceae > Endomicrobium_B. The sequence continues at coordinate 1,783 of JAISDI010000205.1, forward strand.
TTTCAAAGAGCCGTAAACAAGCATCTTATCTTGAATTTGCAGATCAGCCTCCGTTTGTTTTCTTGTTTTTGAACAAATGAAATATGAATCTGCTCGGCCTTTTGTTTTTATTGCATATTTGAATAATTCAAAAGCATTATCTATCCCGCCGCCGTTTTCGGAATATACAACAAAAGGCCGCCAACGGTTTAGCAGCGCAGATATAAATAAGATTTTATTTTTTATGCTATACCCCAAAGATAATAAAACGGAAAATATATAGCGGTATTTTGTTTGGAAATATAACGCGCCGCCAGATATGCGGAAATATATTCCCTTTTCAAGCAATTCATGTATTCCAAAAGAAGGGTTACCATTATATGCAACAGATATTTTTTGACCTGTTGACGTCAACAATTCAAACTTTAGATTTTTGGCAGTACTTAGCGGAATTTTAAAAAAAACAGAGCCGTAATAAATATCTGACGACAAAATTTTAGCTTGTTCTGGTGAAGAATTAACTATTCTTTCCATTACTATTTTTTGTTTTTCGTCAAAATTTTTATTGGCCAGGTCAATATTTTTAGCTAAAAACATTAAAATTATATTGTCGCCAGCCACTTCTATGCGATGCAAATATATTTTTTGACAACAAGATGGGCTTAAAACATTATGTGAGCGATGTGTTAAAGAAATAATCACACGTTCTTCTTTTTTGCCGTATTTTTCATAATGCAACAAAGGATTCATGTTTTCATTTTTTACATCAGGATACATTTGAAGGTAAAGTTCGCCGCTAAAATCCGCAGAAGGATTGTGGCCGGTTTTCCAGCCTTCTTTTAAGTAATATTTAACAGGGAAGTCAGCGCCGCGCTTGTCCGCAAGATATTTTTTATAATACCAATGAGTATCAAACAATTTAGATTTGAGCAGAAATTTTTCTTCCTTCGTCAGTAAACTTTTGTGATATATTAGAATGCCAAACAATCTTATACTTAAATTGCCTTTTAAACTTATGTGTCTCCTAATCAAAATGTTTTTTGCTTTGAGCAAAAGAAAATACAGTTTCCCCACTCCGTGAATTTTATAGCCTTGCACCTGCGTTATTATGCCAAAAACTCTTTCCATAGCGTGGGCAAGCGTGCCGCATTTTGTGTTTTTGTCGCTTGTTTCAAAATCTTCCGATGAGAATTTATTTTGCAGTATTTTAAAAATGCTTGCACGAGCCATAAACATAGTGCCGGCTATAAATCTGCATTCTTTAACTTCAGTCAAACCGATTTTGCGCAGGGACAAATTAATTTTTTGCATAAGGTTTTGATAATACTCTTTGTTTTTTACAAAACACAAACGGCTGCCTATCATTCCTATAGTTTTATTATTTTGGAATTTGCTTATATTTGCTTTAAGCGTTTGTCTGTTTTTTAAAAGGGCGTTAACTAAACTGTTATGCCATGTTGCGCTGTCGGTTAATACGCCGTTTAGCAGGGTTTCTTCTCTGTCGCTAAGCAAATTTTTGGTATGCAGTTTTATAATATATGCGTATTCCGCAAGATTGATTTGATTAATAACGTAAATAAACGGATATACGTCATAACCAATATTGCCCGTTATAAATATTTTGGCGGAAGACTTAAAAGCTCTTATCTGATTTACAATTCTTGCGTCGTCTTTTACCAGCGTAACAAACAAATCCCAATTATAACCTTGCAAATTTTTCAACTTGTCTAAAAAGAAGGAAAGTTGCTTGGTATAATATAAATGTAAGATGACCGCTATTTTATTATTGCTTTGCGTTTTCATAATTGCTCTTTGCCTGCTTAATTATTTTTTTAAATTTCAAATACGTGTTTAAACGTCTTAATTTTAGCCCCATAAATTTTTTTGAATCTAAATCTGTTAATTCCCGCGTAAAAAGTTTTAAAAGCTCGGGTTGCTCGGCTTGCGGGGCGTGTTGTATGTCGCCAAATTGATCTTTTAAATATTTCATAATTACGTTTTTTGCCACAAAATCAAATTCGTCTTTAGGCGCGGTTCTGTAAGCCTCGTAAATAAAAAGCAAACCCGCGTATCTGCTTTGAATTGTTTTAAGCAAATTTTTATGCTGGACAAAATTTGTTATGGACTGCGGGCTGTGATTATAAAAATACAGCGGCTCTTTCAGCAAAATTGTTTTTGGGCGTTTTTTGAGCAAAGAAATTGTGTGCGGCGTGTCTTCAAAATAAATGTTTGGTATGAATTCCAAATGATCTAAAATTTCTTTTTTGTAAAGTTTTTGCCAAATATAATCGCATATTTTAAAACCAAATTTACGGCGGTAAAACTTTAAAGGATTATTTGTAAATTTGTGCGGAATTTTGTTGATGTTTTTATAATTTTGCCAAACGTGTTTAAAATTTCGCGCATTGCGTTTTGCGGCTTTGTGAGTCTTCATATCATACATAAAAGAAACTAAATCGGCATTATATTTTGTGATGAAGTTATGGGTAATTTCCAAAAGTTGCGGGTGAATATAATCGTCGGAGTCTAAAAAATAAATATATTTGCCTTGCGCTATTTTCAGGCCGTTGTTGCGCGCCATTGAAAGGCCTTGATTTTGTTGATTTATAATTTTTATGCGCGGGTCTCTTGCGGCATAATCTTGCAAAATTTTTAGCGAGCCGTCGGCAGAGCCGTCGTTTACGCAAATGATTTCAAAGTCGCCAAAAGTTTGCGCAAGCAAAGAATCTAAACATCTCGCAAGATATTTTTCCACATTATAAACCGGAACTATTACGGAAATTGCAAGATTATTTTCCATTTTGCTCCAAATACCACTCAATGGTTTTTATTATTCCCGTGTCAAAAGTTTCTTCCGCGTGCCAGCCTAATTCTTTTTCAATTTTGCTTGCGTCAATGGCGTAGCGTTTGTCGTGGCCGGGGCGGTCTTTAACAAAAGTTATTAGGGATTTATATGATGTTTCCCCCTCACCCTGCCCTCTCCCGCAAGGGGCGAGAGTGTTTTTTAGCGGGCGTTTTTTATCTAAAATTTCGCAAATAATGTTTACAATTTGTAAATTCGTGCGTTCATTTCTGCCGCCGATATTGTAAGTTTCCCCCGCCTTGCCTTTATGAAAAATCAAATCAATACCTTTGCAATGATCCAGAACGTAAAGCCAGTCACGCACATTTTTGCCGTCGCCGTAAATTGGTATTTGCTCACCGGCAAGCGCTTTACGTATGATAGTCGGTATAAGTTTTTCCCCGTGCTGTTTTGGGCCGTAATTGTTTGAGCAATTGCTGGTAGTAACATTCAAACCGTAAGTGTGGTGATACGCGCGCACTAAAAAATCAGAACTTGCTTTTGTGGCGGAATAAGGCGAGTTTGGCGCATAAGGCGTGGTTTCCTCAAAGAAACCTGTTGGCCCAAGCGTACCGTAAACCTCGTCTGTAGAGATATG
>JAISDI010000009.1 GCA_031264895.1 Endomicrobium sp.
TTTTCGGTACCCCTGAACCCCACGACTTACTTTTTGCAGTCGGTCAAAAAGTAAGCAAAAACCCTTGCCGCTGAAAGCATTCGCAAAAGATTTTTGAAGCAAATTCGGAACTCGCGGCAATAAAGACTAAGAGGATGCCGCTCAAACAACCGAATTTGATAATCTTCAAAAATCTTTCGCTCATAGACTCGCTTAGAGGCGGCTAACGGCAACGGCAACGACTAACGACACAAGCGAACGGCAACGACAAAAGACAACAACAAAAGCGAAAGGCAAAGACAAAAGACAAAACGGCAGTATGGGTTTATAGGTCGTCATTCCGGCGAAAGCTGGAATCTATGTTTGTCGTTGCCGTAAAATCAACCCACTGTATTTGTATTTAACATGGATGCCCCCTCCCGTATTAAAGACCTCACGGGGCAGGCTTCAAAAGAATTACAGCATTTCCGAGAACTTCGGGCATGACGACAAAAATGATTTCACTCGTTTGTCATTCCCGAAAGTTTTTATCGGGAATCCATTTTGTCGTCGTCGTAAAAGTCCCATTCTGTCCTGCCAGCCGGCAGGATGGGAAGCGGTGGACTGTGTAGCTGGACGGGGTTGTCGTTGCTTTTATCATAAACCGTCTGTCATCTGTAGTTGGCCGTGCGCAAGCGCCATGACAGTTGAAATAATTATTTGTACAATAAGCGGATAAATGACTAATAAAAAAATATCTCAAATCACTTCGGTGCAGGCTTCTGCGGGGTCGGGGAAGACTTATAGTCTTGCTAAAAGGTATATACGTTTGCTTTTTGATTATGACTCAAAAGGAGCGACGCCGCTTAAAAATATTATAGCCGTCACTTTTGCCAACAAGGCCGCCGTTGAGATGAAATATAGAGTTATTGAATATCTTAAAAAAGCGGCATTGTCCGTTGGTACTGACGGCATTTTTGACGAAACCGGACTTTCTGCGGACGGCATACGGTTAAAAAGTCTGGAAGTTTTGAATGAGATTTTTAACAATTACGATAATTTCAATATAAGCACTATAGACAGTTTCATCAATTCCATTTTAAAAGCCTGCGCCATAAATATAGACATATCGCCGAATTTTCAAATAGAAAAAGATTATTCCGAAAACCTTAAATTTGCTTTAGATTCTTTCCTTCAAATTGCCGCCGCTTCAAAAAGCGCCGAAAAAATTCTTTTACAGTACATTTCCCAATATCTCATGTCTGAAAAAACCGGCTGGTTTCCTAAAAATGACATATATAATGAAGTTGAAAAAGTGTTTAAAAAGGCCGGCAATTCCGGAAAAAGTATAGCTGTTAACGCGCTTGCTTTTGACGCTGAAATATCAAAAAGAGCTTCGGAAATAATCAAAAAAGCCGAACTGTTTTATGAGCGGTTTTCTAAACTTGGCGTATATTCTTTATGTCTTAAAGCCGTAGAAAAAACGCTTGCCGAAGGAGAATCCGTTTTTTATTTGCCGGACAAAATCCCAAAATCTTTTGCAGCTCCGCTTAAATATAAAAAAAACGCAATTGTTGACGATAAAGCTGATAAGTTATGGAATGAAATAGGTAAAAGTATATCCGAACTGTGTCTATTTTACGCGGACAACTATTACGGAGTTTATTCGGATATTTATTCAAAAATAGACAATGAGTTTGAGATAAAGGCAAAAAAGGACGAACTGGTTTTTCTGCACGACATAAATAAAAAAGCCATGACGCTTTTTGAAGGCGACAGTCCCGTAATGCCGGAAGTTTATTACAGACTTTCGGAAAAGTACAGGCATTTTTTGATAGACGAATTTCAGGATACAAGCCCGGTACAGTGGGCGGGAATTAAAAGGTTTTTAGATGAAAGTATCGCTAACGGCGGAACTTTTTTTTATGTCGGCGACGCGAAACAGGCGATTTACGATTTTAGAGGCGGCAGCTGGGAAATTTTTTATAATGCGTTGTCAGAATTTGCCGAAAATGAAAACGATATAGCGGTTTTAAATCAAAACTACAGAAGTCATAAAGAAATAGTCGAGTTTAACAATGAAATATTTTCAAAAGAAAATATTGAAAGGTATCTTTCGGATTTGAATGAAGATAAAGAGTTCATAGAAGAATATAGAGATTTAATATCAGTTTATTCTCAGTCGAAACAAAATTACCGTCCGGAAAAGATGAAAGGATACGTTGAAATTGAAATTATAGATGAAAATGCAGACCGGCGGGAAGAAACCAAACTCATATTTATAGGTATGGCGCGGCAGTTATCGCAGAGGTTTGACCAAAATGACATAACCGTTTTGTGCAGGAGCAATGCGGAGGTTTTAACTGCCGGCGAATGGCTTTTGGAAAACGGGTTCAACGTTGAATCCGGACAGACGCTAAATATCAGAAACAATAATATTATCAAACAATTAATTTCGCTTATTACTTTTATAGATTCGCCTATGGACAGCCTTTCTTTCGTATCGTTTATTACCGGAGAAATTTTCTGTAAAGCGGCGTCTGCGGATGCCAGCGCGCTCAGAGAGTTCGTATTCGATTTTCACGATAAAAGAAATGCGGACGCATTTTATAAAAAATTTGGCGAACGCTATGAAAGTTTGTGGCTGGAATATTTTGAAAAGTTTTTCGTGCTCGCGGGCTTTGCTCCGGTTTACGAACTTACGCTTTCGATTTTAGAAAAATTTCAAGTCGTTGAAAATTTTAAAGAGTCAAAAATTTTCATAATGCGTTTTCTTGAACTTATAAAAACTTTTGAACAGGAAGACGGCGGGCTTGAAAATTTTTTGAATTATTTTAAAAACCTCGAAGACGGCGATGAAAATCTCTACATAAAAACGTCTTCGGGAAACGGAATCAAAATAATGACGGTTCATAAAGCTAAAGGATTGCAGTTTCCCGTAGTTATAGTTCCGTTTTTAAAGCTTGCTCATACCTCAATAGACAGACCGCTGTTTGAAGATAAAGGAGAAAAAATAAATCTTACTTATGTGACAAAAAATATGTCGGAATTTTCGGAACGGCTTAAAAGCGTTTATAACCGCGAGAAAGCTAAAACTCTGATGTCTGAAATGAACGTTTTATACGTTTCAATGACAAGAGCCGAATGCGAATTTTATGCAATAGTTCCGCAAAAAGCCGGAAATTCCAATAATACGCTTGCGCTGCTTATCGGCAGTCAAAGTATTAAAAGAGGCGAGAAAGAAAAATATGATTTAAAACGCCGCCAAACCGCAACGGTTGCCGACGGACAGAATGCCGGATATAAGGAAATAAAAAATTATTTTCAATCCGAACCTTCTTATCCCGACATAAACAATGCAAGGCGGCGCGGCACAATGCTGCATTTTGCGCTTTCAAAAATAAAAACGCTGAAAAATAAAGAAATAAATACCGAGATAGAAAAAGCTTTGAAATTTACAAAAAGAAAATTTTTATACGACGAAAGCGAATGGATAAGAGAAAAGCTTTTTAATCTTTTTGAAAGCAAAGAAATACGTCCGTTTTTTGACGCCGGCGAAGACGAGATTTTCAACGAGCTTGAAATAGTGAGTTCCTTCGGCCAAACTTACAGAATAGATAAAGCCGTAATAAAAGAAAATGACGTTATTGTCATAGATTTTAAAAGTTCAAAAGCCGAAAATGAAAAGAACAAAGAACAGGTTTTAAAATATATAAATTGTCTGAAAGAGATATATAAGGGCAGAAATTTTTACGGATATATCGTTGACGTTGAGGCTGGAAAAGTTATCTGGGTACAATCATGAAATCGCGGATTATCAATATTTCGATGTCTGAAAATATCGTAGATTTTATCTGCTCTTACGCAGAAACCGCCGCCGCAAAAACGGCTTTTATAAGCGGCGGAAAGAGGCAGTTTCTGTTTATAAAAAAACAGCTTGCAAATGCGGCCGGAAAATCGTTTGTATCTCCTTGTTTTTTTACGAATGACGATTTTATCGAAAATATAATTTTTGAAAATACGGAGCTTGTAAAAATACCGGAAATAGAAGCCGCTTTTGCCGTTTATGAAGCGGTGCGTTATGAAGTTCCGGAACTTTTAAAAGGAAAGAAAAATTTTTCGGAGTTTTTGCGGTGGGCTTTGGAAATAGTTTCTTTTATAAATCAGCTTGATTTGGAGAACGTTTCGCAGGACATGCTCAAAAACATAAAAGCAAATGCGGATATAGGCTATGACGTGCCGGAAAACATAAATAATCTTCTAAAAAACATATTTAAAATAAGAACTTCATTCCATCAGTCTCTTGAAAAAACTTCGAAAACATCAAAAGGACTTTCTTTTCTAAAAGCTTCGGAATTTGACTCGGAAAAGCTTACCGGCGCTTTTGACGAAATCGTTCTTATCGCGCCGTTTTATCTTCATAAAACGGAAATAAAAATTTATAAGAAAATTTTCGATGCGCAAAAATTGACCGTCATTGTTCAGGGCAGTCCGGCGCGTTACGCTTCTTTGAGAAAAATATACGAAGCTTTCGGCGTCCCGTTTTCTTCTTATAATGAAAAAGACAAAGATATTTCTTTAAACGTCTACAGCGCATACGACGATCAATCCCAATCTGCGCTTTTAAAAAATCTTATTGCTGCGCTGCCGGAAGAAAAGTACGATAAAACCGTCGTGATCGTGCCGGAAGCGAAACTTTTGCAGTCCGTCATATCGGAAATTTCCGTCATAACGGATAATTATAATGTTTCCGCGGGATACCCTGCGCAAAAAACTGCGGTTTTTACTTTACTGAAAGCGATAATAGACGCCCAGCTTTCAAGAAAAGGCAAAAATTATTATGCGAAAGATTTAATAAAAACGCTTTCAAATCCGCTTGTAAAAAATATGAGATTTTTCGGAGATGCCTCTCTATCAAGGATTATCGCGCACAAGCTTGAACGGGCTTTTGACAAAAATTCAGGAAGTTTGCTTGCGGGAAAGATTTTTGTTTCTTTTGATGAAATTGAAGGTGCGGAAATCGTTTTGAAAGAAATTTCGCAGTCGGCTGCGGGAGCGTCCGGCTATATAGATTCCGTAAAATTGAAAAACGTTTTGACTGACATTTTTGAGACGCTTTTTAGCAGATGGGAAAAACCTGAAACGCTTGGGGAGTTTGCCCAAGCGCTGCGTTCTTTTACGGAAAAATTATGCGATTTGAGCATAGTTTCGTCTTATCCGCTAAATTCCGAAGCTATAGAAATAATACTTTCTTTGTCGGCGCAGATGAAATACGGAAGAGTTTCAACGGAAAAGTTTTCGCAGGACGATATTTTAAGCATTTTTAACGGATTGATTGAGAATGCAAAAATTCCGCTTCCTGGTTCTCCGCTGAAAGGTTTGCAGGTTTTGGGACTTCTTGAAGCAAGGAATTTATCTTTTGAAAACGTCTTCATTATAGGCATGACCGATTCTGCAATTCCTGCTGTAAAAAAAGAGTCCCCGCTTGTTCCAAAAGATATAATGTTTGCTTTGGGCATAGAAATGGCAAAAAAAGAGTACGAAATACAAAGTTACCATTTCGACAGGCTTACGTCTTCGGCAAAAAATGTAAATTTGATATATCCTGACAATGAAAAAGAAGAGAGAAGCAGGTTCATTGAACGCATTGTATGGGATAAGCAGCTTAAGATCAAAGATATGCAGGCCGTAAAAACCAAAAGTTTTGCCGTCCATTCTTTTGGAAGCGCAAACAAAGGAAAGAAAAAGTACGAAAAGACCGATAAAATAAAGCGGTATCTTAAAAAAATGAAATATTCTTACAGCAAAATAGATACTTATTTAAACTGCCGTCTTGAATTTTATTTCAAATACGTTTTAGGTCTTGACGAAGCCGCTGAAATAGGCGCGGAATTGTCCGGAAGCGATATGGGAAATTTTATACACGGATTTTTGCGGACTGTATTTTATGAAGGCATGAAAAGTTCCGAACTTAGAGCGGAAAATTTTGAAAAACATTTTCATGCGCAACTGGACAAACTTTTTGAAAACAGCTTTGAGTTAAAATTCAGGGAAGACGCATTTTTAATAAAAAAAGTACTGGATTACAGAATGTCAAAACTTTTAAATTTTGAAACTTCAAGAGAGTATGACGGCATTTACCGCTGCGAAAAAAAATATGAAACTGCTTTTGAAGCCGGCCAAAACGTCTATAATCTCGAATGTATTATAGACAGGATCGATAAAAAAGACGGCGGATATATAATTTTGGATTATAAAACAGGCAAAGTCGATACTCCTATAATAGCGAAGAATTTTAGCGATATTATTGCCTCTGGTTTGACAAGGGAAAATATAAACAAAGCGGTAAAATCTTTGCAGCTTCCTTTATATAAATATATTTTTGAGCAATGTGAAAAGTCGGATGTCGCGGGCTGCGGCATTTATAATATCAAAAAGGGCGAAGTATTCGATTTTTTCTCTAATGCCGAGAAAACAGACGAAGTCTATGAAGGCTGTAAAAAGATAATACAAAACATTCTTGACGAGATATCCGAAGGCGACTATTTTGAATTTGATAAGAATGACGGAGTAAACTGCAAAGACTGCAAGTTTTTTTATATATGCAGATAAACAAGTTGAAACGAAGATAATAATAATATAGAATAAGACATTCTAAAGGGAAAAATATGAAAAAAATTAAACTATTTATACAAATTGCGGCGGTTTTATTTTTATTTACGGCTTTGGCATTTACGCAAACCAATTCCCTTTTTAAAATTGAAAGAAGCAAAAACGCAAATATAGTGCAGTATGACGCAAACCTTGACGCAGCCGGTCAGATAAACGTGAAAAAACCGATAGATTATTACTGGCTTCTGCACGCTTCGGACGGCAGCCGCGAAGAAATAACCACTTTCCAAAAAAAAGCATACGGTTTTAGCGTTAAATACAACGAAGCCGGATATTTCGATATGCAGATGAAAGCGGTTGAAGATAGGAAATTAAAAGTTTCTCTTATAGACGGCGAACCCAAAGCTGAGATATTGATAAACGGCAAAAATGCTTATCTTTCAAAAATATACATAGATTCAACCGACAATTTTATGGGAATTCCAAAAGTAAATTACTATACTTTGACCGGCAATGACATTGAAACGGGAGATGAAGTAGAGGAAAAAGTAGCAGTAAAAAATTAAAAGCGGAGGAAGTAAGATGAAAAAAGTAAGTCTTTTGATCGCATTGGCAGTTATGATGGGCGTTGCAGGCGCGGTATTTGCGCAGGAAGAAAAGAAAAGCAGCATAACGGTTTCGGCTTCGGCGGTATGTACGGCGATTGCAGACAGAATGCCTGAAGGAACGGCAACTGAATTTGCAAAAGATACGCCGAAAATTTATTATTGGACAAAGATCGAAGGCGCAGAAGGCGCGGAAGTCAAGCACATATGGTATGTAGGCGAGACAAATATCGGAGAAGTGCCTTTAAAAATCACCACTCCTTCGTTTAGAACATGGAGCAGCAAGACGGTTTATCCGGGCCTTGAAGGCGATTTGTCAGTTGCAGTTGTAGACGCTGAAGGAAATGTGCTTAAAAAAGATACTTTTCAAATAAAGTAAATTGTGTTAGAATTTTTGGCGCGGCAATAATTTTTTTATTACGCGCCAAAAACGTTTCAAAAAGAGGGCGGCCATATGAAAAAAATTTCCGGATTTACCCTGACAGAAGTAATTATTGTTATCGTTATTGTAGGTATTCTTTCTCTTATTTCGGTACCGATATACAGAGACCACGTTCAAAAATCGGTAGCAGTCGAAGGCCAGGCATTGCTTTCTGAAATCATGGCTACGCAGGAAATTTATAATGCTCGCAATAAGGTTTGGTATTCTGCTTCAACAACTGACGCCGTTACATCGGCAAGTTTTGTTCCGGAAATAGGCATTGACGCCAGAAGAAATAAGTATTTCAACCATTTTTCATGGCGTTCAATAGAGGCTACCAATGATGATGATGTGTCTTTCAGTATTACTACCGAAGGAATTACCGGCACAAAAGCAGACGGCGTATCTTTGACTTTGAATTATTATAAAGGCAAAGCTTATGAGATAATTCAAAATAGCGGTAATTAGAATTTATCACATTAAATAAAAATGCGCGTCAGAATTTAAATTCTGACGCGCATTTTTATTTTTCACGATTTTACAAAGACTTGACATATTGTTGCATATATGCAACAATATTGTCAGGTGAGGTCAATATGATAGAAAAACATACCGACGTGTTTGACAAATGGTTTAATAAGTTAGCTTTAAATGTTCAAAAAGCTGTAAGCGATTATATCGGAAGAGTTATAGACGGGAATTTTAGTAATTTAAAGTCCGTAGGGCAAGGCGTGCAGGAAATAACGGTAGATTTTCAGAAAGGATATCGAATATATTGCGTAATTTTAAATAATAAAACTCTGTTAATACTTCTTTGTGGCGGCAATAAAGGCGGGAATCAAAAACATCAGCAGGAAGATATTGAAAGAGCTATAGGTATGAAAAATTATTTAAAAAGGAGCGGACAAATATGAAAAAAATAAAAAAATATGAAGTGAAATGTAAAATTGCAAAAGATGACTTTGATACTATGTTTGCAAAAACATTAGCCAAAGATGAGAAAAAATTAAAAGAATTTAGAGAGTTAATAGTAAAAGATTTCAACGAAACTCGCGACAACGCGGCTTTTTTAAGAAATTTAAAAATATTTGCAATGGCGCAAGGGAAAGTTCCGGCTCTTGCAAAAAAGACAAAAGTAAACAGGGCGACTATCTACAGAATGTTGTCAAAAAATTCTAACCCGTTATTTTACAGCGTGACATCTTTGGCACACAATCTCGGTTTTGATTTTTATATCAAAAGAACTTGAATTTCCATGAAAATGATGTTTTGATATAAGTATAAAAATAAAACCGTCTGAGAAAAATGCATTTATTTTGCATAATTCAAGGCGGTTTTACAAATTTTAATGCAGGCATAAAAGCAAAATTTAGATAGATTTGCCGATGAAGGTAGACGATTATGCCTAAGCTGTCGCATTTTTTTTATGCAGTAAACCAGTATTCGTTTTAATAGGTTTTATCTTTCTTCATTTGCGTTGATGCAAATGTATTTTAGTTTAGAAATACTCACCTTAGAAAGTAAAAACAAGAATGGAATGCCGAGGACGGGATTTGAACCCGTACCGCCCTTGCGGGGACAGGCTTCTGAGACCTGCGTGTCTGCCGTTCCACCACCTCGGCGTTTAAATATGCCATATAGTCTACATTAAAAGGCAAAATAAAACAATCTTGCTTTTTTATCCTTCGATCACCTGCATTTCTATGACGCGCATTTTTTTCCATTTGTACGTTTTATATCTTAGATAAAAAGACAATGCCAGAGCTATAGCGTAAAAAACCATAATGCTCCAGCCCGCGTATACGCCGAGTTTAAAGGTTATAACTGCTATATATATCGGTATTGCTGCGGCAAAAACCGATAATATTATCAATAGTTTCATGACGAATGCTGTATCGCCGGCTCCTTTTATTGCGGAAGCAAAAATGATGTTCATCGGATCAAAAACCGAATACAATGCCACAAATCTTAAAAGGTTTACCGTCATAGGACGTATCTGTTCGATAATTTCGGATTCCGCGCCTTTTGAAAAAGGATAAATAAACAGGTTGGGGATTAAAATAAAAGACAAAACCATAAAAGCTACATAAAAATATATGATATGCAAAGCCGTATAAACGCTTCTTTCGGCCAAAGACGCCTTATTTCTTCCGAGAAACTGTCCTACTAAAATGGACGTGGTTATTCCGCATCCTATCAGCGGCATGAAAGCCAGCTGATTGATGTTTAGCGCTATATTGGAAGCAGACAGTTCAAGTTCGCCTACCGTGCCGATAATAAGCACGAAAAAAGTAAAGCCAGACATGTCAAAAAAGAACTGTACGCCGTTCGGGAACCCAAATTTTAGAAGCCTCTTGATAAATTTAAAGTCCGGGGTAAATTTTCTTGTGTTGTACGTTTTATTGTTTTTTTGCGAAGTTACAAGAAAAGCAAATAATACGAACATAGTTATTGAGCCGATAATAGTCGCTAAAGCCGCTCCGGTTATGCCAAGTTCCGGCAAACCAGCTTTCCCGAAAATAAGAAAATAATCGAAAACTACGTTTACGAGTATTCCCGCCACATTTATTATCAGCACGGTTTTTGTTTTGCCTCTTCCGGCATAAAATCCGGATAAAGCTGAAGCCGCAAGGGAAGGCAGCGCTCCGTAACATAGAACCCTGAAATATTTTATTTCTTCGGCTGCAATAGCCGGAACATGTCCTATAAACGCAAATATATTTTCGGAAAAGAAAGATATAAAAAGCAGCAAAAAAGCGCCGACAAAAGCCAGATAAAAACTTTGCCATACAGAAGGCCCTATAGACCTGTATTCTTTTTTGCCGTAATACTGCGAAACAAAAACGTCGACATAAGTTATAGTGCCGACAAAAATGCTCATTATTGAAAAATTCAATACGCCTGCCGGCAAAGAAGCGGCAAACGCTTCTTTGGAATGCCATGCCAAAAAAAACCTGTTAATAAAATTTTGAGCGGCCCATGCGCCCGTTGAAATTATAAGCGGGAAAGCTATTTTAAGAAAATCCGAGTACCCACCGCGGCATTTCCATCTTTTTTTAAACTTCAGAAATAATTTTTTTATTTTCATATCGCTTTTTCCAGACGATACATTATATATAATATTCACAATTTTATCACTTGAAAAATCGGTTATAAAAGAGTATTATATTAAAAAGAAAAAATCAGTTGTTATTTGTAACTGTTTTTAAACAAAAGCGGAGAAAATAAGTGAAAAAAATAATGTTTTTATTATTGACGATAATCTTTTCTTCGGCAGCTTATGCCGAAGTAATAAGAAAAATCACGGCTACTCATTATTATGAAGGCAATCCCAAGAAAGAGATGACTTTTTACAATGATAACGGAGTTGAAGCGGCAAAAGAGTTTTATCACATAGACGGACGCGTGATGGGCGTAAAAGGCAGTATCCCGGACGGTGAAGTTTATGAATACTATGCCAGCGGCAAAATTAAAAGTACGGCCAATTACAAATCCAATCTGCTTCATGAAGAAAAAGAATTCTATCCGGACGGAACAAATAAATCCCATACTATTAACGGCTGGTCTGGCAGGAATCTTATAGAATCAATCTATACAATGTACTATGCTAACGGTAAAAAACAGCAGGAAATGACTATGGACAGCAAAGGCAACGGAGCAAGCATGCTTTATTATGAAACCGGCGAATTGTTTGAAAGAGCCGAACTCCAAGATGCTTACAGAGAAGGGGCTGTTACCCAGTATTATAAAAACGGTCAGGTCATGCTTACGGGATTTATGAAAGAAGATATTCTTGACGGGCCTGCAAAAGAGTATGATTCTAAAGGGCAGCTTATAAGAAAAGTCGTTTATAAAGAAGGCGAAGAAGTAAAAAACGCGCAATAATAAGAGGGTAGCTATGAAGAAATTATTTTATTCTTTACTTGTTCTTTCAGTCTGTTTTGCCGTTTCAAATGCGGAGTATTTTTATCTTAAATCAGGCAAAGTAGTAAACGGAAAAATTATCTCCGAAGCCGACAATTCGGTGACGGTTTCGGTTGCGGGTACAGGCACAAAGCGTAAAATAATGCTTGACGAGATAGACGAGATCACAAAGAATCCAAAACCGCTTCCTGCCGTTACGGCAAAAACCGAATCCTCATCAAATGTGGAAAAAGCAAAAACGCAGTTCAGCAGTAATTTGAAACAAGACAGTTCGGAGGGCGAGACATACGTTAAGGATAATAAATCCGGAGTGCTTGTTTATAATGTTCAGGAAGCTGCCGGCGATAACCCAAAATCTTCTTCGGCACAGCCGCCCGCTTCTTCGGATGATGAATTTGACGCCGCGCTGTTTTTGCTCGGAGGCGGCGGAAGTTCGAGTAAAGCCGATACTCCGAAAACAACTTCGCCAAAACCTAAAACAACGCAAAAAAGCGTAGAAGAAAAACCAGCTCCCGCTGCCGTACAGGCCAAAGATGACGATTTTGACGCCGCGCTGTTTTTGCTCGGAGGCGGCGGAAGTTCGAGTAAAGCCGATACTCCAAAAACAACCTCGCCAAAGAAATCTAAAACAACGCAAAAAAGCGTAGAAGAAAAACCGGCTCCTGTTGTCGCACAAGCAGAGGATGACGATTTTGACGCCGCGCTGTTTTTACTTGGCGGAAGTTCGGCTAAAGCCGATACTCCCGCTCCCGCTCCCGTAGAAGAAAAGAAAGAAGTAAAAGCTAAAAAGCCAAAGCCCGCGCAGCAGGATGACGATTATTATGATGCCGCTTTATTTTTGCTTGAAGGACAGGGGCAGTCTGCCGCTAAATCTGAGCCGGTAAATACGTATAAATATGTTGAACCTGCAAAAGAAAAAAGAGTATCATTGTCTATTAAGCCCGAAAATGAAACTTTTCTGGCGCTTGCTTTTGATTTAAAAGGCGTTAATATTTTCTCGGGAACGGTTGAGAAAAGTAGCTCTAAATCAAGCGCAGATTTAACGGAAAATACGGATTACGGTATAAGTTTGTCGGCTGAGCAGTACGGGTATGTAAGCAGGTTTGCCGCAGTAGGTTTAGGCATAGGATTCCAGTTTAAAAGAGGGCTTGAAGAGAGTCCCGGAAGATTTAGTTTCCTCCCGCTGTATGCTGCGTTTAAAATGCGTTTTTTAAGCGAAGAAGATTATCATTTTTACGCTGTCGCTCATTTAGGATATAACTTCTTAATTGCAAACTTTAAATATACGGATCAAAGCGAAGCCAAAGGCGGTTTGTATTATGCCGGCGGTATAGGCGCATCTTATAACAGATACGTATTTCAGATACTTTATTCGGTAAATAATGCTTCCCTGAAATATTCCAATTCTTACGCAGGTGACAGCGTTGATAAAGACATTATATATTCAAAAGTAGGATTTTACATAGGTTATATATTGTAAGCGAATACAGGTTAAGAAAACCCCCGCGCTTACGGTACATGCGCGGGGGTTTTTTATTGTCGTAATATTTGAGGAAAAAGTTAAAAAAAGCATAGGAAAAAAGATAACAAA
>JAISDI010000186.1 GCA_031264895.1 Endomicrobium sp.
CCCCTCCGTAGAGGGGAATTTTACTGCAACTGCATAAATACGAAATTGCGCTTTAATGAAATATTATATTGCCTGACTTCAACCTTTTAGCTCTCCCATATCTTTCTTTTTATGAGTGATTTTATGGCTGGTTGAAGGCAGGTAAATACAAATTCAGTTGGGGTGAATACGACGACAACTGTAAATTCCCCGTCCGCTGCGCGGACACCCCCTTTGAAAAAAAGGGGGGATTTCTGATTTGGGGTTAAGGTTATGCGGCTCTTAGGATAGCGGCTACGGCTTTGTTTGACATGGATATGCCGAGTTTTGCGTTTTCCAACGCTCTGGACATTCTCAGTTCCTCATATATTTCGTTGTCCGATATGGAGACCGCGTTTTCTACGGCGGTGATCTTTTTCGCGCCGGCGGACGCGGATCTAAGTTCCATAGAGTTAAGCTCTTCAGGGGATTTAAACGGATCTTCTTCTATTTCGTTTACCAAAGCGTTGACAAATTCTTTAAGCTCGGCAGGCGTTTTTGACGTAAGGGCTGCGTCTCCTTTCAACGCCGCGTGGGCGTTTTCAATAAGCTGCTTGTCTATGTTGTAGCCGTTTATCGCGAGATAAAATAGCAGCGTTTCCATAGATCTGCCTTTAGGCGTATTGAATGTGGCAAAGCTTACTTTCATATTCTCGTCTGTAAAGCCATACTTGTTCATATAGATATGATCGACGGTATTTCTTGCGGAGGCTTCAAGGTATCCTTTGGCCGTCACATAGCTTGCGGCGTCGCCTTTGGCGGCTTGCAAGGCTATAAATTTATACAGCGCGCTTTCCGATTCGCCGTCTTTAGATTTAAGCGCGGCAAGCATTCCCGCAAAACCTTCCTCAATGTTTTCTTGCGTAAGAAGTTCTTGCGAAATGTCGCGCGACATGAAACCTAAATCTCTTAACGACTGCATAAGTTCGGCTTCTCTGCCCGTTTCGAACTTCAAGCCGGACTGCCTGCCTTGCCTTAACGATTTATCGTATTCCAAAATCAATGCGCGCGTATTCAATTTTTGTTCGCGCCGTAGCGCGGTTTTTTCTTTAACTTTCGACGCGCTTAACGTGTTTGCAAGCCACAAGGCTACGATATCTACGCTGTCAAGCTCTTTGCCCGTAAGCAGTTCTTCCATTTCGAGCGATATTTTTGCGTCGGCGTAATGCTGCGTAATTTGGGTTACGGCATTGGCGACAGTATTATCGTTTAAGGTTTCGGTATCGGCATTTTTATCGAACTTTATATTTGCTATAACGCCATATTCCCTCGATAAAGCGGCAATCGTTTGGGCGGCTTCCGTTTGCGTTATGCTTTGCGCGGATACCGTAACATAATTTCGTATAAAAGTTCCGTACTTGGCTGACGCCGCCTGAACGGCTTTAACAATGTCTTTAAGCTCTTGCGAAGCAATATCGTCTACGGCGGAAAGTTCTATTTTTATTCCGTTTATACCGATCCCGTAAGTTTTCTTTAAGAAATCGTTAAGCCTTCCCTCTCTGGACAAACTTGCAAGTTTGCCGTAATCGACGGTAAGAACTTTAGAAACTTCTTTGCCGTTTTCAAGCAGGCTTTTAAGTTTGGAGGATTCGTCTCCTTTGTTTTTGGGGTTGTCTATATTTTCTACGGCGTCGACAGGATCGCTAAGCCTTAGATCCATATTTTGCACGCCTCTTGAACGCTCGGCGTCTATATAAATTTTTGCCGACGCATTTCCGTTTACAAAAGGCCTGCCGTTTTCTTTGCCGTCGATAACCGTGCCGGTCTCGTACCCTTTGGCGTTTCTATGGTCTCTGTCTAACCTTCTGGCGACGGCGTCTTGCAAAAATTCCAATGCGTTAAACGACCCGTTTTGCGCGTCGTAATATTTGGCTTTTACTTCGGCTTCGCTTATTTCGTCCAGGTTGCGGGATATGTCTCTTATGCCTTCTACGGAAATTTCAGACAAAATTCCCTCCGTCTCCGGCATTTCGTCTGATATGACGATGCCTACGCCGGTTATTCCCGTAATTCTTTGAATGGCGCGGTTTTCGCTTAAGTCTCTTGCGAAAGACCTGAAAGCGGCATCGTAAATCAAGTTGCGGATCTCGCTTGTATATTCAGCTCTTTGGGCGTCTATGTCCGCTTTTTCGGCAGTGCTGTTTGTTTCAACATATTTTTGAACCTTTTCTTCAATATATTCACTCATTATCTCGTCGTCAACAATATCGGCGAAAACATCGTTGCGCCCGGCCCTTGCAAATAATTTGACTTTTACGTTTGCGGTTTTTTCGCCAAACTTCACGCTTATGACCGTGTTAGGCCTTATTCTGCGCATTCTGCCCAAATCTTCAAAGCCTTTTCTTTCGATGTCTCTGCCTACGGCGGCAAAATTTACAAAATTAGGCAAACCTTGTATGCCCGAAACGCCGTTGACAAGGTTGACCGTGCCAAGCATACTTTCCCTTGCTTGAGGCATAAAACTGCCCGCTATCAAATTTTCCAATTTCTTTCTTAAAGCTCTTGGGAGATTGGCGGCATTTTTCGCGCTTTTTGCTATAAAGCGCATGTTTACGGGAGGGTCTATTATGTTTTCAGGAGTTACCGGATAGCCCATTTCGCCAAGTTTTTTTACAGTGCTGCCGGCTTTTTTTATGGCGCGTGACGGAATACTTTTCCAGCTAAGTTCCGACGGCTGTATGTTGTTTTCAAGCAAAACTTTTATAAAATCTCTAAAATCTTCATTGCTTACTCTTGCTTTCTTCTCGGCAAAGTATATGGTTTGGCCGTCGCCGTTACCGTCGATATAAACCATGTATTCTTTGGCAAGCTCTTCGGCGGAATTGGCTATGAGGGAAGAGGCTTGGAAACTTGCGGCATAAAATCCGTTCTTTGCTAACTCCGCTTTTATAGCGGCAGTTTGCTCTTCCTGTTCGCTTGCAGCTTTGGGCTGCTCCTGCTCAGACGGAGTTGTTTCAACTTTCTCTTGTTCGACCTCAGCTGGCTGTTCTTGTTTCTGCGCGGCTGACGGATCTTGTTCCTGCACTGCTGGCTGTTGTTCTGCAGCAGTTTCCTTTACGGAGCCGAAAAGGTTTTTAACGCCCTGCATTATTAAGCCGAACAATGATTTGTTGCCACTGGTCAATCTCCCCATAAGCCATGGTATAGGCAATATAGCCATTCCAAGTATTCCGGATCCGCCGCCGCTCTTATTGCTGCCGAATCTTTTAGGCAGCAATTGCGTAAAGAAATATAAAGCTCCTATTCCTGCAACAACCCATGGCAGAAACGCCAAATTTGCTGCGGGAACGAGAAAAAATATAACAATAAGTTCTACCGTAACCTTAGTGAAAAACGCCGGTATGGCGGCATAATAAATCAAATCTACGATCTTTCTTGCCCATTTGTGGTTAGATAAGTATTTTGCAAACGATCTGGCATTTAAATCATACGCTTTCAAATGGCTGTACTTGAAAGACTCTTTAACGTCTATTCCAAAAATATGCTTTATGGCCGCAGCCCTTATTATTTGTTTCGCATCATTATCATTTTCTACAGTAAGAGGGAAATCAAGGAATGCAGTTTTAAAAGGTATTCCGAAACCGTTACCGTCGCTTTTTATCTGCGCAATAATTTTTTCGAGCATAAGCATATACATTTGCTCTTCAGGATTTTTATCTTCTATATCCGCAAATAATTGTACAAGACCGTCAGCGTTGTTCGGAGCCCAAAGAAACTCTAAAATATTATGTCCTTCCGTATCTTTAAGATACTTGCCATTTATGCCTTTAAGCGGATTGCCGGCTGCATCCCTAAATACGATCGGATTTCCGTATTTGTCCTTTGAAGTTAATATCCTGTTTAAAACTCTATTAGGAAGAACAGGAGCGCCTTCTACAAAGCCGTCTTTTATAAGTCCGTTTAACACAGCGGCGATTTCTTCCATAAGCGTATCGTTTCTAAACTTTGCGTTTACGGCCTTGGCGACTTTGTCTTCCGTAATGCCGGCTTTTTCTAATTTTTCTCTCAGTATTTCTGTTTTGTCAGTATTGTCCCGCAATATAGACAAAACTATCGGAAGCGATATGTCGCTGTATTCTATAATGTTTTCGCGCTCATAATAATCCTTTTTCAGGCCTTCGAATCCCTTTAACACGGCATTAGGATCTCTTAAAAGAGCGTGAACGTCCACCATAAACTGCCGCAAAGCCATAAAACCGCCTTTAAATATGCTGCCTATAGCCGGTATCAATAATTTATTTATTGAATCAGACCGTTGTATAACATCACGGGCGGCAATATTATCTTTTTTTGTTCCTAAAAGCCATCTAAAATATTTTGCCTGCCAGCTGTTATCGTCTTTTGCAAATCCGATACGACTGAACTTTCTTGCAAAAGCGGAATAAACGTTTAAACCGTTAGTATAAGCCGCCGACGCAAAAATATAAACAACTGCAACAAGCAAAGCTCTGCCTAAAACGGCAAGAGCTATCCAAAGACCCAGCGTCCAAGTAACGGGGTTTGATAAAAACAACATTAAAATAAGCCCCGCATACAACCCTGCAAACATATAGCCGATGATGCCAAACCTCGCGCCAATATGGCCTACGTATTGGAATCTGCCCCTTACGGACATGTCGGCAAGTTTCATTTCTTTATATGTGTTTAAAAATTTAAATATTTCGTTTGCGGCATTGATGCCGAAGATCAGTATTATAGGCTGTATGGCCACCCAAAAAGCAAAATATATAGCCAAGTTCTTCAAAACTTTTCCCGAAGACCTAAATAAATCGCCCTGCTCTCTTGCCTCATGGTTAAACCTTGTTAAATTTATAGCCATCATTAAAATTGTGCTTATCATAACTGTTATTATAAAAGGCATTAAGAACGCATAGCTTGAAAAAATGACCGCTATGGGCAAAAATAGAATAAAGCCTACGCTGAAGAGATTGTTTATGTAATGAAGAGCCATCATAATATTGGCAAGTTTCCAATCAAAGCCGGCCGCGCGGTAAGTGTCACTTATGCCTTTTCCTTTTTCATATATTTTAGAGAACATATCCGTAAGCATTCTTGAAACATTGCTTGAGTATCTGCCTTCGGTCGTTACAAGGCCTGACGTAGTCATTCTTACCCACTCTATTACAAAATAAAACAAGCTTGTGGAATGCACTTGGCCTTTCATTTTTTGCCTGCCCATAGACTGCAAGTATCTGTTTACGTAATAAGCGACGGAATCTTCACCCGGATTTGTCCATGTTATCAAGCCTTCGCCCCTTGCGCTTGTTATTCCTTTGCCGTAATATGTTCCGGCCGAATCATAAGCTACAAGAACGTAAGTCGTCCAGTCCGTAACCGCTCCGCCGTAGGCTTCGCCTATGGGAAACAGCGCGCTGCCGTCGTCTCTTAAAACATTGCTTCCTTGCGCTTCCATAGGCAAGTTGATATAAAGCAAACCTTTGTCCCTTCCGTTTTGGAACTCCATCATAGCGTTTAAGAAAAACGCATTATGCCCTATAGCCGTGGCGTTTAAAGCGTCTCTTTCGTTTAAAATGCCGCTGAACTTATATAGATTCATTCCGAGCTGTCCGTTTTTATTGCCTACCGGCCCTGTCTGGTCTTTTTTTGTATCGTGAAGAGTCATTTGAATTCCGTTTTCATCTGTGGAAATTACTAAATTGACTATCTGTTCCACAGGCTGAAAATTATATTTGTATTGCTGCATAAGATGCAGATTATGTTTTTTGAATTCAACAAAAGCTCTTGCGGTATTTA
Organism: Endomicrobium sp.; assembly: GCA_031264895.1. Lineage (GTDB taxonomy): Bacteria > Elusimicrobiota > Endomicrobiia > Endomicrobiales > Endomicrobiaceae > Endomicrobium_B. Next base: position 5,773 of record JAISDI010000186.1, read on the forward strand.
AATATCCGGAGCTGCTTGTAATTGTAAAAGTTTCATCTTTTGTTCCGTCTTCTTTAGTGGTAGTAGTAATATTAAAATCAAGATCCGGACAATATTTGTTCCATTGTTCAAGCAGTTTTTCAGCATTCTTGTCGCCTGCTTTAGCCTTTTCTCTTAAATCGTCGACAAATTTCATTATAGGCTTAAATTCATAGTAATGCTTATTGCCTCCGGGCTGCACAAATTCAACTAAATTTCCCCAAACTTCAGGATCCGTAAAGAAAAGAGGATGTTTTTCGTCAACTTTATCTTTATATATCGTAAGATATTTTTCCAGCCATTTTTTTTCGGATTCCTCATCAAGAAGAGGAAATCTCCGCTTGTCTTCAACAAATTTATAGTCTTTGTCTGAAATAGCCCTTTGGGCAAGTATAAGAGAACCGAATTTGGCGTTGATCTGCGCTACAATTCTCCCATAAGCTTTGTCTCCCAAGTCAAAAGCCAATTTTTTATGCATTTCAACATGGTTATCCTGCATACTTTTATGTGTTTTTTTCTGGGAACCCAAAACCGAATCTGCAAATCTTTCCACTTCTTCTATTATTTTTGAGTATATAACGGCGGCATCGTCGTTTAACTGCGCAAACTCGGCAATGTCCAATTCAGTAGTGGGCGACATGTTTCTCCATTTGTCTATCAGTTTGTTTA
>JAISDI010000214.1 GCA_031264895.1 Endomicrobium sp.
GTTATCTCTTAGAACCGCAAGATTTAACGCCGTTCCGTAATATCCGGACATATCTATATTTGCTCCTCTGCTCAGCAAGAATTTAACCATTTCAATATTTCCTCCGGCGGAGGCAACCATCAATGCCGTCGCGCCGTTGCTTTTCGTAAAATTGATTTCGGCTCCGTTTGCCAGAAGAGAAGCGGCGGTTTTCATATTGCCTGCGTAAACGGCAAGCATCAAAGCCGTCCAGCCGCTTTTGTTTTTAAGGTTTACTATAGCCCTGCGTTCTATAAGAGCGTTTAGCGTTTCCGTCTGGTTTTTACCGTATCTTGAAGCGATCATCAGCGCTGTCCACCCTTCTTTTGTTACGGCATTCGCATCGGCATTTGCCAATTTATTTACTATTTCAATTTTTCCCTGATACGAAGCAATCATCAGTGGCGTCCAGCCTTTATTATTTTTTGTATTGATATCTGCGCCTTTTTCGATCAAAATGTCAACCGTGTCGGCTTTACCTTCATACACAGCCGACGCCAAAGCCGAAAAACCGTTATTATCTTTTGCGTTTATATCAGCGCCTTTTTCTGCGAGAAGATTTACAATATCCTTATTTTCAGATTCTGCCGCCCACATAAAAGCTGTTTCGCCGAGCTTGTTTTTATCGTCCAATTTTACGCCGGCGTTTACCAGTTCGTTTATTATCCGTTCATTTCCGGTTTTGGCAGCATACATAAGCGGAGTTGATCCGGAGCCGTCTTTTTTGTTTACATCAGCCCCTCTGGAAACAAGTACATGCACTTCATCAGCCCTGTTTGCCATTATCGCGGCAGATAAAGGAGTAATTCCCTTTTTATTCGATATATTTATATTTGCATTATTATTTAAAAGCATATTTATCATTTCGGGAGTTCCGGAACGCGCCGCTATAAGCAAAGCCGAAGAGCCGTCTTTTGCCGAAGCGTCGATCTTTGCTTTATTTGTAATCAGAAATTCGGCAATTTCAATATTGCCTTTTGACACGGCGATCATTAAAGGAGTGATGCCTAGATCTGTTTTTTCATTCACATTCGTTTTTGTCCGTGTGGAAATCACAAGCTCGCGGATCTCTTCATTATTGCTTTCGTAAACCGTAAGCAAAAACGGCGTTTTTAAGGCGTCTATTCCTTCGCCTTGATTTATCACGGCAAGTACGCCCTTTGTGTTATCGGCAGCTTCCGCTTTAAGAATTTTTTCAAGTTCTCCGTAATTGTTATCTTTGGCGTATGCTAAAGCGTTTTTGCCTTTATTGTCTTTGAGACTTATATCAGCTTCATATTCGATCAGTTTCTTGACCGTGCTTATCCTGTTATTTTTAACGGCAAAAAATAAAGCCGTCATATTTTCACTGTTTCTTTCGTCAACGACAGCGCCTTTTGAACGAATAAGAGACACGAGGGCGTCATATCCTTCCGACGCGGCATACATCATCGGCGTATTGCCCGTTTCTTCGGATACGGTATTGACATTCGCGCCTTCCGATATTAACAGTTTGGCCGTTTCCGGATTTTTATTTTCAATTGCAGCAATAAGCGCTGTTTTTCCGTCATTATTTTTAAGTTCGGTTTCCGCTCCGTTTTCCATAAGTATTTCTATAAATTCGCCGTTTCCCACGTATGAGGCAAGCATCAAGGCCGTCCAGCCGGTATTATTTTTTGCGTTTACGGAGGCTTTTTTATAAATCAAATCAAGAAACACTTCGGAAGATTTACAGTATCTTGCGGCATACATTAAAGCGTTCCAGCCTTTTGAATCTTTTATGTTCACGTTTGAACTTTTGCTTATTATTTTGCGAGCTTCTTTGTCATACCCATTTCTCAAAGTAAGCATCAAAGCTGTTATCCCGCCGTCATTTTGCGCATCGACTTCAGCGCCGGCATCAATAATGATATTTGAAGCTTCAAAACGTCTATTTTCCAAAGCGATTATAAGCGCTGTAGAATTCAAATCGTTTTTTGCGTTTATTTCAGCTCTCTTTTCTATGAGCATACTTACTATTTCGGCATCGCCGCGTTCTGCGGCAAATATTAAAGCCGTCCACTTATTTTCATTTTCAACGTTAACGTCTGCGCCGGCTTCTATAAGAAGTTTTGCGGTAGAAGTGTTTGCGTTTTTAATAGCTATCATCAAAGGCGTCCAATAAGAATTATTTTTTGCGTTTACTTCCGCCCTGTCGTCTATTAAAAGTTTAGCTATAAAATCGCTGCCGTTTCTTGCGGCAAACATTAAAGCCGTCCAGCCGTTATTCTGTTTTGCTTCCGTGCGCGCTCCGCTGTCAACAAGCATTTTCACTATATCTTTATGCCCTTTTTCCGCGGCATGTATAAGAGGCGTTTCCCCCATATAATTTACCGTATTGACGTCGGCTCTTCTGTCTATTAAAAATCTTGCCATATTGCTGTTGCCGGAATGCGCGGCAAAAAGCAAAGCCGTCCAGCCTTCATTTTCTTTTGCGTCTATATCCGCTCCGGCGTCCGCAAGCAGCACGGCTATGTCTTTGTTGCCGCTTTCGACTGCGGCCATCAATGCCGTAAGCCCTTTATAATTTTTCGCATTGACGTCGGCATATTTTCTCAAAAGCGCTCTGACAACGGAAATATCGCCTTTTCTTGCGGCAGCCATCAAAGGCGTATACCCGTTATCGTCTTTTGAATTTATATCTATTTCTTCAATAGTATCGTCTTCGGAATTTATCAGTTCCACCGCTCTTGAAGATTCTCCGTTAATAATCGCGTCTATAAGCTCATTTGCTTTCGCAGCGGAGCATATAAAACAAACAAAACACAAGACAAAAATAATTTCCCTTTTCATTTTAAACCTCTCATTATGTTAATAAAATTATTAGGGTGTGTTCACATAAATTACACATGCACATAATTTGTGTGAATACACCCTAATTATTATAGCAAAAACACATATTCAAACATAATTTTAGAAACAAAATCTCTCCGTAAGCTTTATAATCACGACAAACGCATGAAAAAAACGGCCAAGTTGTCATGCCGACCCCGTAGCGTCTAAATACGGGGTCGGTATGACAAAAAAACATAGATTTTCATGCGGTTGTCGTGGCTTTATAATAAAAGATTAAATGATTTTTTAGCAGAATTCGTTGATTGTTCTTACAGTCTGGAGAGAGAGATTTTAGTTTTTTCTTTTATTTCGTAATCGGTTACGCCTTTGAGATTATCGTATTTAACCGTCAGCTGCGTTCCTTTAAAAAATCCTTTTACGCATTTTGCGTAAAGCGTAAGCGTATTTTCTATGACTTCAATGCTCATTAGCGTAAAATATTTGTTTTCTTTTAAATCAATTTTTAACGCTTCGCTGCCTGTGCGTTCTTCCAGAGCCGCAAATTCGCCGTACAAATTAAAATACTGTTGTTCTCTATCGATAATAACTCCGGCGACAAGCCCCGCTTCGGCGGTCATTTCGATTCTGAGCTGTTTTAAATAAACAAAAATTACGGCTGCCGAAAATAAAATAAAAGCCGCCGTAACCGTTAAAACTTGTTTTATGTTTAACTTTTTCATTTAAAATAATCAAAAAGACGTTTGAAATCTAAATTATTTTTGTCTATTACGGCATATTTATCGTAGAGCGCCTGTTTAGATTTCATTAGAGTATCTGATTTTATTCCGTATTCAAGAGCCATTGAAGCTTCTATATAAGCGCAAAGTTTATCGCAGGAAGACGTAAGCGTGCCGTCAACGGCATTGTATTGGTCATAATTATAATCCGACGCATTTTTTACTTCTTTTACTTCGCCGTTTTCTATTATTTTGTCGGCAAATTCATTTTTCACAAAGTAAACCATTTCTCTGTGCCAGCTTTCCGGTATTAAAGGCAAAATTCTTTCTTCGACCTGCTTTTCTTCGTACATTTTTATTATGTCTTCAAGGCCGGATATAGAAGATTTTATCGGCCTGATAATGTCTTTGGTCAGGATTTCCGGCAAATCGTGAAACAGCGCCGAATAAAAATTATTATAAATTCTTGCGCGGCAAGCGTCCATTTCATTTGAAAATATGTACGAAAAAATTGCAACCGTTAACATATGTCCCAAAACCGTAGTTTTCGGTATTCTGAAAGCCTGCGCCCATCTTTGCTGAAAACGCAGCTGCCCGCACAAGTCAAGAAAACCGTAATATTTCTTATTTATAACAAGTTTTCTTATTCCGGACAAATCGTCGAAAGTCGCAATGCTTTCTTCTATTTCCTGTTTCGTTCTTTCTATTCCGTAAATCATGGCGTTCCACGGATAGATAATGCCGAACTCCCATTTCGACGATAAACTGTGCGCGGAACTTAAAATTCTTTTTTCGCGCGAGGCATATTCCGGGTTTGAAAAATATTCGGAAAATCTTTCTTTTATTCCGTTTTGCAGGGCGTCTAAATCTTTTTCAAGATTTCCCATTACCCAAATATTCAGCTCTTTTTCTTTTTTTGACATTATTTCGTGAAACACTTCGGGCTTTAAATCCGTAAGCATTATTCTCTGGAAAAATTCAAAAATGCCGCCTTCGATAAGTTTGATCCAATCGACTTTTTTGCCTTCTTCTTCCTCAAACTTTGCGACTATGTAAGCTATTATCATCTTATGAGCTTGCTTATCAAGCTCAAAAAAATCAAAAGGCCTTATGTGGTCGTTCCATCTCAAAATGTTTGCCGCCGAAAAAATCCTTAAAATCAAATCTTTTGTTATCATTTTTTATCCTGTTATCCTTTATTATTTATTTCTTTTTTCCTTCCGTGAGCCGGTTATTATATAATTTAACAAAGCGCTTACTATAGTAAATATCAGCGCTCCGAAAAATGCGTCCGAAAAACTGTCAACTCTGAAATCTTTTATAATTTCCGAAGCCAGATAAAACATAAAAGCATTTATAAAAAGAATAAACAATCCCAAAGTCAAAATATTTATCGGAAGAGTAAGAAGCACAAGCACGGGTTTTAAAACCGCGTTTAGCAAACTTAAAACTATAACCGAAGCAATAAGAACGCCCCACGACGGAATATTAATTCCGGGAACTACATTGACCGCTACAAGCAGCGCGGCGATATTTAAAATGAATCTTGCCAACATTCAATATTCCTATTTGAGTTTATTCCAGTTGAAATATACGAATATTCTTCCAAAATTTTTATTGTCTACGTCAAGACGCGAATATTTCAGCCTTATGTCTTTTTGATTAAAAAACCTCAAAACTTTTTCTTTCAGCTGGCCTGACCCTTTTCCCGGTATAATTTCGATGAAATCGAGCTTTTTCTTGTGCGCATTATTTAAAATTCCGTTTAGTTCGCTTTCTATCTGCGCGCTTTTATTGTAGATCGGGTGAAGGTCAAGTTTTTCGAAAGACATATTATAACTCCATATAATGCTTACGTTTTTTTTCAGGCAGTTTTTCTATGGCATAACGAAGCATGGTTCTCGGCATAATTTTACAATTCTTATCGAGAAAAGCGTATAGATACGTCTTAGCCTTCTTTCCCGTTTCCCTCAACATCCAGCCGCATGCTTTGTGAATTAAATCGTGTTTATGATTTAAGAAAAATTTGCAAAGAGCAAGCGTTTCGTCAAAACGGCCGCAACGGATAAAATAAAACGTAGAAATAACTGCTATTCTCTCTTCCCACAACTTTCCTGATTTTGCATATTTCCACATAGCGTCCGGACGATTGTGATACCAAAAATCGCCCACCAGCAACGGCGCAGACAAATCTACCAAATCCCAATTGTTTACATATTTCGTATTTCTAAGATAGACGGCAATAATTTTTGCCTTTTTGTCTTCGGAAGCTTTTTCGTATTTTGCGATCATGATCATTAAAGCCGTAACTCTTACTTCATGAACTTTGTGTTTTAAAAGTTCCTCAGTATCTTTAAGATTTATTTCCGCATAATATTTTTTAGCGATTTTCCTCTGCTGTCCGACGCTTAAACCCCAAAACAAATCGCCTTCTCCGTAGCCGCCCTTTTGCGTTTGAAAATAAGCGGCCTTTCCTGCGGCGGATTTTTTATCTCCGGCAGATTTCAGTTCTCTTAAAATTTTATTTTTGATTTTTTCGGTCATTTTAAAGCTCCGTTTAAATGCGTATATATTTCGTCATCAGGAGAGTTAAAATAAAGTATAAAACTGTCGAGAAAAAGAACATTCCGGTAAAAGTAATTCTTAAAGCTTTGCTTTTTTGCAAAAATAAAAATAACAATGTGTAAAAAATGCCGAAAATCACCGAATATACAGCCAAACTAAGATACATAAAATCTCCTTAACGATATGCAAATTTTCTTCCGTAAATTTTACTAAATTTACAGTAAAAAAACATTTTAATATTGATATTTCCTTCTTGAAATGAGAGAATGTCTAAATTATTATGAAAAAATTTTTTGTACCACTATTATTGATATTTTTCTGTTCATTTGCATTTTCGCAGGAGAATTCAGACTTTAACGGAAAAACTGTAAAAGAAATAAATATAAAAACGTCCCGTATTTCCCAGAAAATCGCGAGAAAAAAATTTTTAATGCAGGAAGGCGAAGTTTTTTTCGAAGATAATTACGATACCGCCAGACAAGCCCTTCACGATATGAGAGTTTTCAAATCAATAGATTTCAACATAACGGAAAATGAAGACGATACTATATCCGTAAATATTGACGCAAAAGACGGGTACTACGTTTTCCCGATGATTTTCGGTTCAGGCGGCAGCAAAAGTACTTTTGCCGCAGCTCTTATGGAAGCGAATTTGTTTAAAGCAGGCGAAATGCTTTTTTTGTTCGGGGTTTTCAGTTCAGACGGTTTTTCGACTATGGCCGGTTTTGGCCTAAAAAATAATTTTTTTGCAATAGGTTACGGCGGAATGCAGTTTGAGGAATCGGTTTACAAAAACGGTTCGTACAGCACGTCGGGAATGTTTACGGCCGAGCCGGATAAAGACAAGTTCGGAGATCCCATAAATAAGTATGACGTTAAAAATAACGCTTTCAGTTTATCGTGGAGCCGCTCTTTTTATGAAAAGTTAAGCTTAAGCGCGGGCTTTACCGCTTCCGACATAAAGTACAAAGGCAATATCACGCCTTCCGACGAAGGAAAACACAATAAAGCGGTTCTGGCAGTAAGAACTTTTAAAAATGTAAAACATGACGGGGGCGGAGGGTTTGGAGCATTGTTTGGAATAGGCCTTTCCGATATAGCTGACAAACTTGCAGACTTGCCGAAAGAAAAGTACGGATATTCCGCCGGACTGACATACGAAACCGGAGGAGATTATACGGGATCCGACTATGACATATCAAAAATAAATTTGAAGCTTTCGGGAAATATAGAATTTAAAACAAGAAATGTCATTCTCCTAGACATAAACGCGGCAAAAGATTTTGAATCGCGGTTCAATGACAAAATCAAGTCAAGAGACGTTTTAAGCGGAAAAGGAATCTATTCAAGAGAATTCAGAGGAACACAAGCTATAGGTACAGGCTTATCTTTTGTCTGGCATCCGGTAAAAAATAAAACTGGTATTTTATCAGTAGTTCCTTTCATAGAAAACGCAATTTTATGGAACGGCGGCTCTCCTCAAAACCACGGCGGCGCCGGAGCGATCGTTTCTTATCAAATTTGGCGCATCCCTTTCCCGATAGGCATAAACTTCACGCAAAACCTAAACGACGGCAGCAGCGAAGTCTCTTTCACCGTCGGCGGCGGATTTTGAGTTATCATTCCTGTATAAAAATAAAAAACGGCAAAGTTATAAAAACTTTTGCCGTTTTTTATTTTTATGTTTTTTTATGCGCTTATTTTATCGGTTTTTTTCAATTCAAAAATTTTTATAGTTGACGATTCTAAAAAAATTAAAATGCCGTACAGCGCCAAAAATATTCCTATTATCGCTACAAGAACAGCCGAGCCGGCAAAAGGGAAGAACATCATGATAAACGCCGTCAAAATTCCTAAAACTCCGTTTATTAACACGATCCACCATTTATCCGCGCCGGTTTTTCTGAGCATAAAAGCTGCTGAAAATTTTGCTATCCCGCCGAAAAGTATCCAAAACGCAACTATATAAGTTACCGCAACGGCGGTCGGCCCTAAATTCCATAAAAGAAAAATTCCTATGAAAATATCAAGAAACGCCTGTATCAAAACCCAAGCCGGATTTGAGAGAATATCTTTTTCGGAAAAGAAAGAAATTAAACAAAAAATACCCGAAACCACAAAACCAAACCCAAATATTAACGAAAGAGTCGTTAAAGCCAGCGTCGGAATAGACAATGTCAAACTCCCGAGAACAAACATCACAACACCCATAGAACAAAGCATGATTTTCGTCATTTTCATTTCCTTCATATTTCCTCCCCTTTTGTAATTTAACAAAATTATAGCTAATTATTCATATTTATAAAATAGGAATATGCCGTCCGCGGGACTTTTACTTTTCACTTTTTACTTGCTATAATAAGTCCCCGTAAATGTGGAGAGGTGTCCGAGTGGTTGAAGGAGTTAGTCTCGAAAACTAATATACGGGAAACCGTATCGCGGGTTCAAATCCCGCCCTCTCCGCCAGTGATATTTAAATTTAGGTTGCCGGCTTGTTTGCGTCAAATTCCCCTTTTTGTAAAAGGGGCAGCCGAATCACAATCGGAAAAATCCACACAACTTTGCACATTTTCCCCACTTCCCAGATGACAAAATAAAAAAAGGCTTGATAATTAATGAAAATTACCAAGCCCTATATAAATTCGGGGAGACAGGACTTGAACCTGCAGCCTCCTGCTCCCAAAGCAGGCGCGATAGCCAATTACGCTACTCCCCGTTTATGTCAATTTTCCGACAGTTTCTTTATTATTTCTTTGGCTTTTTGTAAAGCCTGCGCTCTGTGACTTATGGTGTTTTTAACTTTTTCGTCTAGCTGCGCAAAAGTTTTATTTTGTTCCGGGACAAAAAAAATCGGGTCATACCCGAATCCTTTATCGCCCGCCAAATTTTCGGATATTATACCAAATATTCTGCCTTCCGCAAAAGTTACTTCACCTTCAGGACTTGAAATAGCAATAACACATCTAAACTGCGCGTTCCTTTTATCTTTAGGAGCGCCGTGTAATGCCGACAACAGTTTTTTATTGTTATCTTCATAAGTGCAGCCGTCTCCTGCATAACGCGCCGAAAATACTCCCGGGGCGCCGTTTAAATATTCGACTTCAAGACCGGTATCGTCGGCTATAGACCATTTTTTAAAAAAAGCGGCGGCTTCCTTTGCTTTTTTTGCAGCATTTTCTTCAAGCGTTTTGCCGTCTTCTACGGTTCGAGGGTAATTAGGAAAGTCCGTCATCGCAATGACTTTAACATTTACGTCGCCTAAAATGTCTTTTATCTCCGCAACTTTATGTCTGTTTCCAGTGGCAATGATTATTTCATCTATCATTTTATTTCCCCCAGCGACTTTTTTTGCGCTGCATTTATAAGCTTGACGCCTTTATGCGCCATGTCGAGAAGTTCGTCCATTTCTTTTCTTGAAAACGGTTCGCCTTCCGCAGTTCCCTGAATTTCTATGAACTTGCCGGCCGACGTCATAACCACGTTCATGTCCAAATCGGCATTATTATCTTCCTTGGCCGACAAGTCTAAAACTTTTTTGCCGTTATCATATATTCCTACGCTGACGGCTCCGACGAAATCTCTTATCGGAATTTCTTTTAAGAGTTTTTTCTTTTTCAGATTCTTCAGCGCCAAAGCCAAAGCGACAAAACCTCCGTTGATCGAAGCGGTTCTTGTTCCGCCGTCGGCTCTTATCACGTCGCAGTCTATTGTTACGGTTCTTTTGCCGAGTTTTGATAAATCTACGCAAGCTCTTAAAGCCCTGCCTATTAAACGCGAAATTTCCTGTGCTCTTCCGCCTTCCGACAGCTTTTTTCTCGGAGATCTCTGATTGCAAGATCTTGGAAGCATGGCGTATTCAGCGGTTATCCAGCCGTAAGTTTCGCCTTTTTGTTCGACAAAAGAAGGAACTTTTTCATCGACGGAAGCAACGCATAGAACTTTTGTTTCGCCCATTGAAAACATACATGAACCTTCCGCATGTTTCAAATAATTTTTAACTATTTTTATTTTTCTCATAACTTTTTCTTATATAGATTGTATTTTCAAAACTTTCGCAATTAATTCAGGAATTTTAGGCTTTCATTAATTTTTTCTATCTTAATTCTTGCTTCGGACAATCTTATTTTTATTTTTTCAATTTCGCTTGCCGGCGCTCTTGTTACGAAGTTTTCATTTTGAAGTTTCGTATTTGTCCTTTCGGCTTCCTGCATAGCGAGAGATATTTCTTTTGCAAGTCTTGCTTTTTCTTTTTCAATATCGATAAGCCCTTCCAGAGGAAGAAAAATTTCAAACCCGCCCGCAACTGCCAAAGCCGAATTTGCAGGCCTTTGAATTTTTTTCCCGAATTTAATTTCTTTGATTTTTGCAAGCTGTTTTATGTAGCTTTCATTGCCCTTGACGATTTTTTCTTTGTCGTCGTCAAGTATATTAAACAGCGCCTCTATTTGTACGGCTGGCGAAACGTTCATTTCGCTTCTGAGAGTTCTTATCTTTATTATTATATCCTGAAGCACTTTCATCTTTTCTATTGACGAAGCGTCCGCTTCTTTAATTGCAATCAGTAGGCTGTCGGCAATTATGCTTTCGTTTTTATCTTTATGCAGCGTCTGCCATATCTCTTCGGTTATAAAAGGCATAACCGGAGACATAAACTGCAAAACGGATTTCAAAATATGCACAAGTATCGATGAAACGCATTTTTTTACCGCAATATCTTCGGACATCATACGTATTTTCGAAAGCTCGATAT
>JAISDI010000220.1 GCA_031264895.1 Endomicrobium sp.
TTCATTTTACTTTACTCTACTATTTCTACCGTTGCTCTCTTATCAAGTTTTGCCGAAGCCGAATTTACGATGATTCTTATGGCTTTTATGATTCTGCCTTCTTTTCCGATAATTTTGCCTCTGTCGCCGTCCGCAACTTTAAGCTCTAGAACAGTAGCTTTTTCACCTGCAATTTCTTTAACTTCAACTTGATCCGGATTGTCCACTAATGCTTTTGCAATGTAAAGAACTAGGTCTTTCATAACTCCCTCCCATACTCTAAGGTGTCCAACTTATTTACTTTCTACAGGTTGCGATTTCCTAATCAAAACTGCAACCGTTTCGGAAGCTTTTGCCCCCGTTTCCAACCAATAATTTACTCTGTCCATATTGACATTGAACTTATTTTCCTGCGCGATAGGATCGTACTGTCCGAGGATTTCGATAGGTTCTCCGTCTCTTTTTGCTCTCTGGTCAATTGCCACAACCCTATAATAAGGTCTCTTTGGTTTGCCCCTTCTTTGCAGGCGCAGTCTAACAGCCATCTTCTTACCTCCGTTACTTTCACTTATGTCAGGTAATGTGCGGATAAATACCAACCCGAGTTCCGATACTTATGCGTACACTACCTTGAGTCATAGTGTCTTGAATATGTGATTATATATGAATTCTCTTATTTTGTCAAACAACCGAAAAACCGACTTTTTTTTCAACCGCCTATTTGTTATAATCCATTATACATTAATATAAGTATAAAGGAAACAAAACGAATGGAACAAATTTTTTTCAGTATCTCTTTTATAGCAGTATACCCGCTTTCAAGGTAACATGCGTAAACTTTTCTTTTTTTTACCTTTTTTATTTTTCATTTCATCCTGCGCGATTTTGGATGTTCCAAAACGCATAGCGGGATATTCTGTCCAAAAATTTGAAAAAGAACGCAAGGGCAGATTTTCAAAAACTTTCGATTTAACAAAAAAAGAAAGCTTTGACAGGACTTTGCTCATAATAAAATTTTTAAGGGCAAGGGTAACAAGCAAAAGCTACAAAAAAAGTTACGTGGCGGCCTTTGATTTTGCAAAAAGTTTTGATTATTGTTTAGATTCAACGGAAGCCGGTTTTTTTATTGAAGAGATGGAAACAAACAAAACAACCGTTACGGTAATCTGCAATAATTCGCTGCTTGCGCAAAACCTGTCTGAAAAGTTTTTCGCTTTAATGCTTGACCCGCCAAAAAAACCCGAGGATGAGCAGTTTTGACTAAACAGACCAAAACTTCTATAATAATTTCGTTTATTAAAATTTAACCACAGGAGGCAGTAAAGATGGCAAAGATTGAAAAAATTATCGGCAGGGAAATAATAGATTCCCGCGGAAACCCCACTGTTGAAGTTGACGTAAAACTTGACGACGGAACGCTCGGAAGAGCGGCAGTTCCTTCGGGAGCGTCGACAGGCGAAAGAGAAGCTCTGGAACTCAGAGACGGCGACAAAAAAAGATTCGGCGGAAAAGGCGTATTGAAAGCCGTTAAAAATATCAATGAAATAATAGCGCCGAAACTTATCGGAATAGAAATAACAAAACAGCAGGAAATTGACGATATAATGATCAAACTTGACGGAACGGATTTCAAAAGCAATCTCGGCGCAAACGCGATTCTGGGCGTATCATTGGCTTGCGCAAAAGCAGGCGCAAATTCAAAAAAACTGCCCGTTTATGAATATGTCAGAGAAATCTACGGGATTAAAACCGACAAATACGTTCTTCCCGTGCCTTTGATGAACATCGTCAACGGCGGAGAACATGCCGACAATAACGTTGACCTTCAGGAATTTATGATTGCGCCCGTAAGCGCGCCGAATTTCCGTGAAGCTCTAAGAATGGGCTGCGAAGTTTTTCACAGCTTAAAAAAAGTTTTAAACGATAAAGGTTATTCGACGGGCGTAGGCGATGAAGGCGGATTTGCCCCAAATTTAAAATCGAATATCGAAGCGCTTGAAGTCATTTCCGAAGCGGTAAAAGCTGCCGGATATGAGCTTGGCAAAGACATTCTCTTGGCTTTAGACTGCGCTGCAAGCGAACTTTACGAAGACGGAAAATACACTTTAGAAGGCGAGGTGTCGGACAAAGTGAAAACTTCGGAAGAAATGATAAAATTTTACGAAGAATGGCTCAAAAAATATCCGATAATATCTATGGAAGACGGATTAAGCGAAAAAGACTGGGCAGGCTGGAAACCTCTTACCGACGCGTTAAAATCAAAAATGCAGTTGGTAGGCGACGACCTTTTTGTGACAAACACAAAAATATTTAAAGAAGGAATCGAAAAGAAAATAGCAAACGCCATTCTCATTAAAGTAAATCAAATCGGTTCTCTTTCTGAAACCGTCGCGGCGGTACGGATGGCCTACGACGCAGGATATACCGCAATAATGTCGCATCGTTCGGGCGAAACCGAAGATTCGATCATCGCAGATTTAGCCGTAGCGCTCAACACGGGGCAGATCAAAACCGGTTCGGCCTCAAGAACGGACAGAATGTGCAAATACAACCAGCTTTTAAGAATCGAAGAAGAGCTTGGCTCAAAAGCAAGCTATTTGGGAAAGGCTGCTTTTTCAAGCATAAAGTAAATAAAATACCGGAACGCAGCCCGTTATAATTTGCGGGCTGCGTTTATTTTTTATGAAAAAATTCAAAATACGTTATCGTTATATCGCTTTAATATTAATCTTGCTTGCGCTGATCTTCAACGAAGGTTCCAGAACGCTGATAAGACGTTTTTTCGAACAAAAAAAATTAGCTTCGGATATACAGAAAGCGCAATATCAAAACGAATTGCTGAAAAAAAGAATTTATTATCTTGAAAACGAACCTTCATATATAGAAAGAATGGTGCGCGCAGAATTAAACGTAATAGCTCCCGGAGAAATAGAATACAGATTTCACACGAAAGAAACCGAACAAAAAATTAAGGAATCGGAAAACAAAGTATCCGCCGAAAAACGCTAAGCGCAATAAAGTTTTAAAGGATAAACGACCATGTCAAAACTTTCACGTTTCGGAGTATCGTTAAACAAAGATATTTTGGATAAGTTTGACAGACTGATAAACGATCAGGAATACCCTACACGCTCAAAAGCCATAGAAGATTTGATCAATTATTATATTACTAATGACAATCTCACCAATGACAAAACGCTAATTATCGGAACTATAAACCTCATCTACGATCACCACAAAAGAGAGCTGTTAAAAAAACTTACCGGCGTACAGCACGATTTTCAGGAAATAATACTCTCTTCGCAGCACATACACGTAAACCACAATGTATGCTTTGAAATGATAACGGTCAAAGGCACAAAAAAAGAGGCCGAACGCCTGTTTGCTCTTATAAAAGGCACAAAAGGCATACACAACGCATCCCTAAATATGTTTTCAATATAACGCAACGCCCGCAAATGCAAGCACTAAGTTCTTCAGCGGCAATTTTCCCCAGAATTGTCATTAGGTTTTCATCAAAAGGATTTCTCTAAAAACCTCTCTTTAGCCGTCACCCTGCAAACAAAGTTTATCAGGGTCTGTTGCTAATCTTTTTCACAACGAGATTCTGAAACAAGTTCAGCATTGACGACAACACACCTATTTGTCACCCTGAACTCGTTTCAGGGTCTGTTGTTTAGCCGCTTGTCATTGCCTGAATCTGTTACAGGCAATCCATGTTAAATACAAATCAGTGGGTCGATGACGAACTTTTTGATTGTTTTTTATGGTTTTTAGAGACACTCAATTTGTAATCTTGCAGTTGGTTTTATATAATGAAAAAAGTTGTTTTCAGAAATATGTGATTATTGTAAAAACTTAATAGATTATTTGTTGGAAGTGCAGGGAGAGCCTG
>JAISDI010000243.1 GCA_031264895.1 Endomicrobium sp.
CAGACACGATAGTCTACTATAATCATTTTACGAAAAAAGGCAACGGATTTGTGTTCAATATAACTTACGGCGAAAATTTTGTGCAGACGATTTTAAAGTCAGAAAAAATTTTCAGAGACAAACATAATTGGAACATTTTAGTTCAAAATGCCATGCGCAGCGATTTTTCATGGAATAAAAGCGTTGAACGCTATCAGCAGATGTACGAAGAGACTGTAAATAAAAAAAGACACGATTTACTGTTTAAACCATAATTAATAATGAGTAGTTAGTAATGAGTAATTAGTAATGTAGGAGCGCTTCCAGCGCAATAAGAGGTTTGCTTACGCAAACTCATTGTCAATTCCGTCATCGCTGGCGCCGTTGCCGTAAATTCCCCTTCTGTGAAGGGGTGGCAGAGACAAAGTCTCTGACGGGGTAGTCTTTGTTGCCGTTAATTACTAACTACTCATTACTAATTACTAATTATTCTTAATTAATTATTCCGGAGTACAAAATATGAGTTCTTCAATTAACGCGGCATCGAAGATTTTAAAATTTGCCGCAATTGCTATAGTCTCGGCTTTCTGCGTTTTAGCCGCAAATCATTATTACGGTCTGGAAGAATATGCGCAAAGTCTGCTTCCGGGACTTAGTTTGACGATTTTTATAGATAAAAATGCCAAAGACGATTCCGAAGTCCGCGCGGCTATAGAGGCGCTGGGAGTAGTGAGCGTTGACAAATATGTAGCTTCCGGCGAAGTTTACGCCAAAGCCGTAGAAAAAAATCCTTTCCTGAAAGATATTTCCGTTCCGGAAGACAAAGAAATTTTTCAATCGTACATAAAAGCGTTTCCTTTGGAATTTCCTACGGATGATTTTATTATAACCGCAAGAAACGCTCTTGCCGGACTTGAGAATGTCAATGAAATCGTCTTCAATCCCGAAAATTTTCGTGAATATGTAAAAGTTAAAAATACTTTATCCTTTTACCGCGCCGTGCTTATAGCTTTTGGTGCGGTCATAATTATTCTGCTTATAGTCCAATGCATACTTTTTATTTTACAAAGCGAAGAAAATTCAAGAAAGCTTATAGCCAATTTTATTGCTTATCTGTTGTCGTCTTCCGTCGGTTTTACCGGAGTTTGGAGCGTATGTCTGTTTATACA
This sequence comes from Endomicrobium sp., assembly GCA_031264895.1. GTDB lineage: Bacteria > Elusimicrobiota > Endomicrobiia > Endomicrobiales > Endomicrobiaceae > Endomicrobium_B. The sequence goes on from JAISDI010000243.1 coordinate 1,149, forward strand.
GTATCCTTTGATTATCGATGAAATCGCGGCATTCTGCATAATACCTCTCACAGCGGCTTTCGGCATTATATTTAAAGATTAAAATGAAAATGAAAAAATTTACAGTATCATTATTTGCATCGGTTTTGCTGTTTCAGTTCGTTTTTGCGCAAGCGCAGGATAAAGACATAAAGCAACAGTCGCAACAATTGTCCGACGTAAGAAAAAATATAAAAAAGAAACAGCTTGAAAAAGACAGACTGATATTACAGGAAAAAGTTTTCCGCCGCGAACTCAATTCTCTTAATGACGCCATAGACAAAGCCGGAAAAAAACTCGAAAAGCTTTCGCAAGACATTAAATCCGCAGAAAAAAATCTTGCATCGGCTTCGTCGCAATACGATAAATTGTATGAAAAAAAGACAAATTTAAACGATATTATGCTTGATGAAATAGATTTTTATAATAAAATGACTTTTACGCTTGCTTACGAAGACGATCCGGTTGAATACAAAATCAGGCAGGCCGCTCTCAAATATAAAAAAGAAAACTATGACAAAGAGGCAAAGGAGATAGACTTCACGTCAGCCGAAATAAAAAAATGGGAAACTGCAAAGAAAAAGCTTATGGCTCTTAAAGCGGAAGAAGACGCTACCGCAAAAGAAAGAATAAAACTTATAAAAGAAAAAAATGAACTTTTAAAGTCGACAAAAAACAAACGCGCCGCCGCCGAGGAAGAGATAAAGATTCTCAATGAAAGCGCAAAAGAACTGCAAACGCTCATAAACAAACTGGCTGAAATCCAAAAGAGAAAACAGTCTGCAGAGGCGCCGTCCGCCGCAGCAGCGCCTTCTCCCGCCGTGCGCGGAAAAAAACTTCTTCCGTGGCCGGTCGAAGGTAAAGTCGTACTGAAATTCGGAAAAAATAAGCATCCCGAACTTGACGCTTATGTCATAAGCAACGGCATTAAAATAAAAACCGACGATTTTGCTCAGGTAAAAAGCATTGCCACCGGAACTGTGGTTTTTACGGGAAATTTTCGTTCATACGGAAAAGTTATTATAATTGACCATAATAAAGATTCTTATTTCACGGTGTACGGACAGCTTGACCAAATACTTGTAAAAGAAGATCAAAAAGTTTACAAAGGAACCGTTGTGGCAAAACTCGGCAAAGGCGACGACAGTATTTTATATTTTGAAATAAGGCGCAACAATACGCCCGATAATCCGCTTTTATGGCTTATCAAAAAATAGTATACTAATATCCTGTATTTTTGCCGTTAATTAGTAGTTAGTAATGAGTAATTAGTAATTAGTAATTTAGGAGCGCTTACGCGCAATTTAAGAGGTTTGCTGTCGCAAACATAGTTTTTGTTGCCGTTGGCTGTTTGTTGTTTGTGGGCTGCCGTTAAAAACGGCTGTAGTCAGGGATTTTCGGTACCCCTGAACCCCACGCCTTACTTTTTGCAGTCGGGTGCTTGCGTACGGCAAATTATAACGATATTTAAAGTTGCTGAAAGCATTCGCGAAAGATTAAAGATAAAGACATCTATCAGCAGTATGGTTTATAGTTTGTCATCCCCGAGTGTTTTTGTCGGGGATCCATTTTGTCGTTAGTCGTTAATTCCCACTTTTTAAAGGGGGTGGCCGCGACTTTGCGGACGGGGGATTTGCCGTTGCCGTAAAAATCCCCTCTACGGAGGGGTGGCAGAGACAAAGTCTCTGACGGGGTGGTTGTCGTTGTCGTTAATTACTAATTACTAACTACTCATTACTAATTAATACTTTGGTGTAGTTATTTTACGTCTTAAATAAAAATTCAAATATTGTTAAATAACGGAGAGAAAAATGAAAATTATCGGGAAAATGTTTGTTTTGGCGGCGGCGGTTTTATCTTTATGTTGCGCTAATGTTTTTGCTGCCGAAGACGAAACTTATGATAAGTTAAAAATTATGGTCGACGTTATGGAAATCATTAACGCGAATTACGTTTCCGAAACTGAATCTAAAGAACTTGCCGTCGGCGCAATTAAAGGCGTTGTAAGAACGCTCGATCCTTTTTCGCAGTATATGGAAGAAAATGATTATAAGGAAATGAAGAACGAAACCGAAGGATCTTATAGCGGAATAGGTTTAAGAATAATGGTTAAAAACGGTTTTATAACGGTTGTTTCGCCAATTCCGGGAACTCCGGCATATAAAGCTGGCGTTCTTCCCGAAGACAGAATAATAAAAATTGACGATAAATCGGCAATAAACATGTCCAGCGACGAAGCCGTAGGGCTGATGAGGGGAAAGGCGGGAACTAAAGTCAAAGTTACAATGGCAAGAGACAGCATAAAACAAGAGGTTGAATTTGAGCTTACCAGAGAAAAAATTAAAATCGAGACAGTCAAATATACTATGCTTGAAGATAAAACGGTTTACATAAGATTGTCCGAATTTAACGCTCAAAGCGCGGCGGATATACAAAAAGCTTTGGCGGATTATTCCAAACAAGGGATGAAAGCTTTAGTTTTAGATTTAAGGAACAATCCCGGCGGACTTCTCGATTCCGCGATTGATATATGCAGCATGTTCATAAAAGAGCGTACTGTGATATTGACCACGAAAGGAAGAGTTGAAGAGATGAAAAAAGAGTATTATTCAAAAGGAAAAGGAGAATATACGCAGATTCCTTTTGTAATACTTGTCAACAGAGGTTCTGCTTCCGCGTCGGAAATAGTATCGGGAGCAATGCAGGATTTAAAAAGAGCGCTGATAATAGGCGCAAATACTTTTGGCAAAGGCAGCGTACAGTCCGTTATTCCGCTTTCCGACGGTAGCGCTTTAAGGCTTACAATAGCAAAATATTATCTTCCTTCAGGCAGACCCATAGTTCATTCGGACGAAAAAAATGCCAGAAACGGAATAACTCCGGACATAGAAATAGCAATATCGCCTGAAGACGAAGTCAGATTGTACGCCCAATCCGAGATGATTTTTTCAAAAGATAAAGCTCCGAAATCTAAAGTTGAAGATAAAGAAAAAATCGAAGATATCATGTTAAATAAAGCTCTTGAATTGATCAGAGAAAATAAAGTGCGCGACATTATTGCAAACCCGAAACTTGCCGTTAAAGAGACAAAAGAAATAAAAGAAGCCAAAGAAAAGGAAGCAAAAGAGGCCGAAGAAGCTAAAGAGGAGCAGGAAGAAGAAGTCTGTATAGAAGAAGAGGATGAGGAATAAATTGTCCGCTAACGAAAAAAAGCAGGAAAATATATTAATAAAAATTTATATCTTAGCCTTGTTCCTGTGCGGAATAGGGCTGTGGTTTGCCGTAAACGCCGCGCCAAAACAGAAAATGTCTATTGATATTGAACTCGAACATAAGATAGTGAACGCTTTGGCGGCAAACGGCATAAAACAGACCGATATAATATCGCAGTATACTCGCGAAAGGGAAACCAGCGCAAAATCTTGGAATGAGTTTTATAAAAAAGTACGTTTGCAGGGAAATAAGCGTTCCGATCATTTTGAAAATTCGTTAAGAGCGGTCGCGCGTTCGATGAAACTGGGATTAAGCAAAACCGAAAACGTAGACGCAACCGTTACTTATAAATTTTATTCGTCCGGCATGAATTATTCAAATATAACTTTCGTAAACCCGAAAAAAACAGTTTCTTCTTCAAAACAATCAAAACCCGCGGCGTCTGCGCCAAAAGAAAAAACGATTTCTTCCCAGACAAAAACTTCTCCGTCAAAAACAAAAACCGATTTGTCAAAAACAAAAACTCAGGCGAAGGCCAAAAAATGAATATTCTTGCCATAGAAAGTTCATGTGACGAAACTTCCGCGTCCGTCGTTTCAAACGGGACAAAAGTCAAATCTGTCATAATATCTTCGCAGACAGACATACACGCAAAATTTTTCGGCGTGGTTCCGGAACTTGCAAGCCGCGCGCATATAAAAAATATTAATCCCGTCATTGCAAAAGCTCTTGAAGAAGCGGGGATTTCTTTTGGAAATTTCGATAAAAAAATAGACGCAATAGCTTTTACTTCAGGGCCTGGCCTTGCCGGCGCTTTGCTTGTCGGGGCTGTTGCCGCAAAAACGCTTGCTTCCGTTTTAAAAAAACCTTTAATTCCGGTAAATCATCTCGAAGGACATCTCTATTCTTCGTTTATTGAAAATAAATCCGTAAAGCCGCCTTTTTTAGGGATGATAATTTCGGGCGGGCATACCGAGCTTATAATTGTAGAAGATTTCGGAAAATATAAATTTCTGGGAGGCACAAGGGATGATGCCGCCGGAGAAGCTTTTGACAAAGCGGCGAAAATGCTCGGACTTTCTTATCCCGGAGGCCCCATTATAGACAAGAGAGCGGAAAAAGGAAATGATAAAGCCGTAAATTTTACAAGACCATATTTAAAAGGCAGCTGGGATTTTTCTTTTTCGGGCATAAAAACCGCGCTTTTAAATTATCTTAAAGCAAATCCCGTAAAGAATGAAAAACATTTGAACGATATTTGCGCGTCTTTTAGAGCGGCAGTTGCGGAAACGCTGTGTTTCAAAGCTTTTGAAGCCGCAAAAGAGTTTGATCTGAAACGTATTTCTATGGGCGGCGGAGTATGCGCAAATTCTCTTATAAGAAAAATGTTTTACCAAGAAGGTAAAAAAAATAAAATAAAAGTTTATATCCCTTCAATGCTGTACTGCACGGATAATGCCGCAATGATAGGCTGCGCCGCATATCTTAAACAAAAAACGTCCGGCTTGAAATATACGCGCGCGCAGTTAAAATCCGTCCCGTCTCTCCGCCTTGAAAGCTGGTAAATCTTATGTCTAAAATAAAAAAATTAAAAATAGGCTCTATTGAGCTTGATAATAATCTTCTTCTTGCTCCCATGGCCGGAATAAGCGATTTACCTATGCGGCTTCTCTCAAAAGAAGGCGGCGCTGGTCTTGTTTATACCGAAATGGTTTCGGCAAAAGCTTTGACTTACGGCGACGCAAAAACAAAAAAACTCTGCAAAATTCATAATGACGAAAGACCCGTTTCCGTACAGATTTTCGGCGGAGACGCACATTCTATGGGCGAAGCCGCAAAAATCGTAAGAGACGGCGGCGCCGATATTATTGATATAAATCTTGGCTGTCCCGTGCGCAAAATCGCAAAAGCCGGAGCAGGCGCAAAACTTCTTGCCGACGAAAAACTTACTGCCGGCATTCTTTCATCAGTAGTAAAAAACGCAAACATACCGGTAACTATAAAAATAAGAACAGGGCTTATTCCCGGTCAAAACGTTGCTGTGGAAATATTAAAAATTGCTTACGAAAGCGGAATAAGCATGGCCGCGATCCACGCGCGCCCCGCTTCGCAAGGCCATAGCGGCGAGCCGGACATTGAAGCCTTTACCCAAGCATGCGCACAATCAAAAATCCCAATTATTGCAAACGGCGGGATAATTGACGAACAGTCCGCAGAAAAATTTATGAATATTCCCAACTGTTCGGGACTAATGATAGGCAGAGGCGCCATAGGCAATTATTCTATATTTAAAAGGCTTGAAAATTATTTTAATAACGGTATGATCCTCCCAAAACCATCTGCCGACGAAAAAATTTTATGGTTTAAAAAACATGCCGCTCTTAGCGCAGACTATTACGGCCAATCGCGCGGATATATACTTCTTAGAAAAGTTTCGCATTACTATCTAAAAGATCTGCCAAACGCCGCCAAAATCAGAGACATGTTCAATAAAGTCACAAAAACCTCAGAATTTGAAGAGGTACTTACCCTAGCTGGTGAGCGCTTGCGACTTTAGTCAGGGGCATTTGCGTTGCCCCTGAACCCCACGCCTTACTTTTTGCAGTCGGTCAAAAAGTAAGCAAAAACCCTTGCCGCTGAAAGCATTCGCAAAAGATTTTTGAAGCAAATTCGGAACTCGCGGCATAAAGACTTAAGAG
>JAISDI010000043.1 GCA_031264895.1 Endomicrobium sp.
CCCAGCGGCTTGTCTTCTCTTCCCTGCTCTACTACATCCCCGCCTTTGTTTACCGTTATGTTCTGTTTGCCCTGCTGATTCACATTTGCCGTAGCCGTAGGCAATACCGTTCTATATTCTTCTGCAACTGTCGTTTTATATCCGCCGCCTATCACTCCGCCCGCTTCAAAATACTGGTTTACGCGCGCCTGTAAATCTTCTCTTTTCTTCCCGTCATTTTCAGTTCTTCCCGCATTGTCAAAAGTTACGATAACTTTCCCTACCTCGTCAACGCTTCCCAGCGGCTTGTCTGCTCCACGCCCCTGTTCTACTACGTTTCCGAAATTATTTATCGCTATGTTCTGCTTGCTCATCTCTCTCTGCATTTCCAGCGGCAGCTGCGTTCCCGTCAAATCCACCTGCTGGTTTACGCTGCCCGGCCCCGTAGGCATAGCCACGCTTGTCACGCTCTCTGCGCTTATCTTTTTCTTCTTTAAATCGTCATCCGTCGCTCCATAGGCAGCCGGCTGTACTAAATTAAGTACAAAACACACCAGCACCGTTAACGACACTATTTTCATAAATTTTTGTCGTCTCCAGTACGTCTCAAAGTATTCTCTGATTTTTTCTTTGATCTTCATTTTCTCCCCCATACTCTTTTTATTTTTTATTTCTTTTTTTTCACTGTTTTCCATTTTTTTCTTCCTTATACAAAAAACAAGAACCTCGGCATTCTTTTTATCTATGCCGAGATTCTCATTTTCCGTATTTTATTTATTTTTAATATATTCTCTTGCGCCAACCCTTTTCTTTGTCTTATCGCCGCTATAAATATCAGAAATAATATAAGCAGCCCGCCAAAATTACCGCCTTTTCCTATTTTATCACCGCAATACTCATTATTAAACATTATTCCCGAATACGTAAAACCCAATGCCCATTTCTCGCTTTCATTCGCCATTTCCCTCTTCATATTTATTGAAGATGCCGACATTATACCGTTCGCTCTGTTGCCGCTTTCCCCGTTGCTTTCTTCACCCATACCGGCCGGCGTCCCTTCTGCTCCGGCTTCATTAAACAGTAAAATTTTTATATGGTTGTACGCCTTATTCGTTATTTTCACCAAAGAATCGTTGTATTTGCTTATCACTGCCGATATCACGTTCTGCGTCGCGGCTATCGTTATCATAAACAAACTGTGCCTTCCTATTTCTACCGTGCTAAATGCAAATCCGTTTACCAACATACATACAAATATAAAAAACACACACAGTTTTTTCTTTAAAATCTGTGTACTTTTATTTACCGTTGAATAGGCTTTTTTATTTAGCATTCCTCTCCCTATCGACAATATTTTCTAAAATATTTATACTTTTAAAACAATGCCAAATACTGTTTATAAATTATAATCTATACTTATAAAAAATTCTAATCTTCCATGTGAAACTTTTGTGAAAAAAAACAAAGCTTTTTAATATTTTATTTCTTTATTATTTACTGTATGTTATATCGTGAATTCTTCCACTATACATATATGTATACCTCAATGTCAAATCAAGGGGTTTGCGCTCATATCTACCTCACACCAAGAAAATATCATTTCCCATCTGCGAAGCAAAAAAAGCAAAATTTACCAAAAGCAACTTTGGACGCAGCCCTTTTGGGGTTTGGGCAAAACATGCCCTAGGTATTGACTGACAACTGAAATCATAAATTTTCAAATTGATTTATGCTTTTATTGTGCTTGCATTTTATGTATAATTGCTGAATAAAAGACTTGTTATGGAGACAATAAATGCCGTTTAATTCTTGGGAAAAGCTCGATAAGAATTTATGTTTCAAGATTTTGGCGGTTGATGAATAAAAATGAAAGAATTTATTGAAAAGTGGCTTAAGGAAGGTTTGATAAGTTCTGTGCAGGCCGAAAAAATGCTTGCCGATATCGAAAAAGATTCTTCCGAAAAAAGCTCAAAAAAAATTATACTTACGTTTTCTCTTATAGGAGCTGCGCTTGCAGGCGCGGGCTTTATTCTTTTTATAAGCGCAAACTGGCAGATAATACCCGGCATAATCAAAATTTTATTAATGTCGCTTATAACTTTCGGCTGTACATTCGGCGGTTATTATCTTGAGTTTGAAAACAAAAAATATCCGAAAACGGGCGCTTCGCTTCTTTTCTTGGGCGCAATATTGTTTGGCGCGTTGATATTTTTAACCGCTCAGGTATATCATACAGGCACGCAGACCGACGTGCATTTTCTTGTTTTAATATGGCTATTTGGCATTATTGCTTATGCGTATATTTTGCAGTCGCGGTCGGTGGCGGTTCTTTCATGCGTTTTATTTGCCATATGGATAAGTATGTTCTTTATGAGGTACGGTATATATTTTGACAGATATCTCAGCTCAATACCTCTTATTTACTATGCTGCCGCTTTGTTCGTTTATTCTTTCGGAAGAGTCAATAAATTTTTTGTATACGGAACAAAATTATCGGCGGTATTTGAAAAATTTGGCATATTCATTTTATACTTTTGCGCTTTTTTTATAACGTTCGATTATTTTGCGGCTCCGCATGAAAATATACCTTTTAGTTTTTATGCGGGATTTACGGACATAATGCTTATTTCTTCAATAGCAATGTTTGTGCCGTCTTTTTTCTTTAATCCGTCAAAATCAAAAGCAAACTGTGCCGAAAGCGTTTTAATTGCAGCTTTAATCTGTATGTGCGTCGTTCTCTGCGGGAAAAATTTTATCCCTCCGGCATTGTTAAGAATTACCACAAATTTGTTTTTTGCTTCGATACTTTTGACGCTTATATATGCGGGCTACAAAAAAAGAGAATCTTTTTATGTAAATATCGGAATTTTTTGGCTTATAGTTTTCATAGCGGTGAAATATTTTGATTTCTTCTGGAAACTTCTTCCTCGTTCATTGTTTTTTCTTGCGGGCGGAATTTTGCTCGTAGGAGCGGCTTTGTTTTTAGAACACAAACGGCGCGGCATAAATACGGAATTTAAAGATGATTCGGAGGCTTCCGAATGAACCGGAAAAAAACTTTTTGCGCGCTTATGATTTTATGGTTTTTAATTATAGTTTTTTATACCGCATACAAAGAGTATCAGCTCAGATTCGGCAGTGAAGCAATGCTTAGAGTTGTGCCGGTAGATCCTAGGGACATTTTCCGCGGCGATTACGTAATTCTAAGTTATGAGATAAGTTTCGTGTCGGAAGAACAAAAAATCATCGACAGATATAATGGAGACGACGTATTACTCAATAATGAAACGGTTTACGTAATGCTGGTAAAAGACGGCAAATACCATAAAGGCGGCGATATTTTCAAAACCCGTCCAGATAAAGGGTTTTTCATAAAAGGAAAGGTAGAAAACGGATTTATTGATTGGGGCAGCGTAAGAAACGCGACGATAGTTTACGGAATAGAAAACTTTTTTGTTCCGGAAGGCGAAGGAAAAGAAATTGAATCGGCAAGAAACAGAGGCAGAGTTTCCGTAAAAGTCGCCGTTGACACATATGGAAACGCTTCCTTGAAAGGATTATACATAGACGACAAAAAGGTGGATTTTAAAAATAAAAATGAAAAAATTGATTAATTTGTTTATGGCGTTTCTTATGTTTTTGTGCGGTTTGCCAGCATATGCGGCGGAAAAAAACGGCGTTCCGGAGTCGCAGCCCGTTTTTGTGATCATTGACGGAAACGCGTTTTCCGGCGTAAGCGCTTATACGATTACCGAAAAAACAAAATTTTTCTCCGTAAAGGAATTGGCGGAAATTTACAATGCCGCTCTCGAATGGAAACCGGTAAGTTCAGCAGTAACAATGCATCTCAACGGTAAAAAAATAGACATAAAAGCAAACAGCCGCGAAGTAACTTTTGGAAAAAAAGTAAAGAAAACAGAAATGCCTTCAAGGCTTATAAAAAACGATTTATACGTTTCGCCCGAATTTCTTACTTTAAAAGAATTTTCCGAAGCCGCGCTGTCGGAAACCACATGGAACGATAAAACCGACATTTTAACGATCACGTCTTATTCAAACATAAATTCCGTCAGATACTTTACGCGTCCGGAAGAAACGCAGGTAGTCGTCGAACTGTCGGAAAATCTGCCTTACACGATATCAAAGGCTTCCGGTTCCATAATTTTAAACATACACCGCGGACAAGTTCAAAGGGATTTTGTCTATGCCAACAACGGAGCCGTTACGGACATTCTTTACAATACCGAAGGCAGAGACGCCGTAGTGAAAATAAATCTCCAGCAAACGCCTAAAATCGTCAAAAGCGCAAAATTAAAAAATCCGTACAGAATAACCGTTGACATAGAACATTCCCAGCCCGTAGATTTAACGTCGCTGCCGGATTCGTCAATACCTGACAGCGAAGAATATAATACCTTGCCGGACTATTTAAAAGACAATGAAAAACTTTTGCCGGGCGATTACGGCGAAGCTGAAATAACCGAAGTAGCGGCAGCAGCGGCGCCGATAGAAGCCGGAAAGGACAACAGCGATTTGGCAAAAATTCCCGTCGTAAAATTTGAGGAAAAAGCCATTATTGACGACAGCTATTCCATAGTCGACGATACCGCGTCGGCTGAAGGGCTTATCCCCAAGAAAACCGCAAAAAGACTTCTCAAGAAAAAAAGAATTATCGTTATAGACGCCGGCCACGGCGGAGAAGACCCCGGAGCAATAGGCCCTAACGGCACAAAAGAAACAGATATCAATCTTTCCATAGCGCATGAACTCGATAAAATATTCAGAAGCGACGACGATTATGAAGTTATTCTCACAAGAAAAGACGACACTTTCATTCCTCTTGTCGACAGAACAAATATCGCCAACGAATATAATGCCGATCTTTTCGTATCGGTACACTGCAATTCGAATTTAGGCAGAAACGTAAACGGTTTCGAAATTTACTTTTTGTCGGAAAAAGCTACAGACGCGCAGTCTGCCGCGACGGCAACGCTCGAAAATTCCGTTGTTGAACTTGAAGGCAAACCTACAAAAAAACGCGCTCTGCTTCAGGAAATGCTCTGGTCTATGATGATAAACGAATATATCAACGAATCTTCCGAACTTTGCAGTTTTATATCAGGAGAAACTCCGGGAAGGCTTAAAATACCAAACAGAGGCGTAAAACAGGCGAACTTTTATGTTTTAAGAGGCGCGCAAATGCCTTCTGTACTTGTAGAAAGCGCTTTTATAAGCAACTATTCGGAAGAGTCAAGATTAAATTCTAAAAAATTTCAGGCGGCAGTGGCCGACTCGATCTATGAAGGAATAAAAAAATATTATGCGCGCAAAGACAAACTCAACGGCAAAAAATAAACCGATAGGAATATTCGATTCGGGTTTTGGCGGGCTGACCGTAATGTCGGCGGTAAATAAAGTTCTCCCGGGAGAAAATCTTATTTATTTCGGAGATACTGCGCACGTGCCGTACGGTTCAAAGTCCAAAAATACGGTTATAAAATTTTCAAAAGACATTGCCGCTTTCCTCACAAAAAGCAATATAAAAATGCTTGTGATAGCGTGCAATACGGCATCGGCTTTTGCACTGCCGGTTTTAAAAAAGCAGATGACTATTCCCGTTGTCGGCGTCATAGAACCCGGAGCTAAGGCTGCGGTGACGGCAACAAAAAATAAAAAAATCGGAATCATAGGCACAGAGGGAACCGTCGGCAGCAACTCTTATTATAAAGCCGTCAAAAAAATTTCAAAAGCGACAGTTTTTCAGCAGGCGTGTCCTCTTTTTGTGCCTTTGGTCGAAGAAGGTTTAAACAAAGGCGCAATAACCGACGAAATCGTAAAACTTTATGTCAAGCCGCTGACGGCAAAAAAAATAGACACGCTGATTTTGGGATGCACGCATTATCCGCTTTTAAAAAATACTCTCAAAAAAATTGCAGGGAAAAATATACGCCTTATAGATTCCGCAAACGCGACGGCTTCGTCAGTAAAAAAAATTCTTGAAGAAAACGCTATGACATCCGGCAAAAACAGCGGCGGAAAACTGCTTTTCTACGCAAGCGACAACCCAGAAAAATTCCAAAAAATAGGAAGCCGTTTTTTTACAAATAAAATTAAAAACGTAAAAAAAGTATATCTGGAGTAAAAAAAATGAAATACAAACTTTCCGTGACAAAAGGATTTGCTTCGGCGCATTGTCTGAGGGAATACAAAGGCAAATGCGAAAACATGCACGGCCACAACTGGAAAGTACGCGCAGCATTTTGCGGCAGCGAACTCGATAAAACCGGAATGCTGATAGATTTCACGGATATTAAAGCGCATTTAGACAAAATAATGTACTATCTCGACCACAAATTTCTCAACGAAATTCCACCTTTTGACAAAATAAACCCGACTGCCGAAAACATAGCCGCATATATTTTTAACGAACTAAAAAAATCCGAAACCGAAACGGCAAAAGTATACGAAGTAGAAGTATGGGAAAGCGAAACCTCTTCAGCAACAGTTAACAATATAATTAGTAGTTAGTAATGAGTAATTAGTAATTAACAGCAAAAAGCGAAAAGACAAAATTGATACTCTAATATTCAATTCATAATAGTGTCATCGACACTGTATTTAAACAGAGCCGTTTGTCGTAATCGACCCGCTGATTTGGATTTAACATGCCCCCCGTGTTAAGACCTCACGGGGCAGGCTGCTAAGGAATAACAGCATTTCCGAGAACTTAGGGCATGACCACAAAGATGAATTTACTAGTTTGTCATCAACCCACTTATTTGTATTTAACGTGGATTCCCGATTACGACGCTCGGGAATGACGACAAAAATGATTTCGCTAGTTTGTCATCCCCGAATGTTTTAATCGGGGATCCATTTTTCCGTTGTCGTAAATTCCCCTCTACGGAGCTTACCATTACCCACAAGTATTTATGAGTTATGGGATTGGTAAAAAACAAGTAAAAAACAGATTTGTCATACCCGAAAGTCGTAATCGGGTATCCATTTTT
>JAISDI010000095.1 GCA_031264895.1 Endomicrobium sp.
TACCCCTGAACCCCACGACTTACTTTTTGCAGTCGGTCAAAAAGTAAGCAAAAACCCTTGCCGCTGAAAGCATTCGCGAAAGATTTTTGAAGCAAATTCGGAACTCGCGGCAATAAAGATTAAGAGGATGCCGCTCAAACAACCGAATTTGATAATCTTCAAAAATCTTTCGCTCATAGACTCGCTTAGAGGCGGCGAACGGCAACGGCAACGGCGAACGGCAACGGCAACGGCGAACGGCAACGGCAACGGCAACGACAACGACAACGACAACGACAACGACAACGACAAAAGACAAATATGTGGAACTACAAATTAATATGGAAATAAAATGTATTATTCGATAAAAGGTTTAGTTTTAAACAGCGCAGTTCATTCGGAATCTAATAAACTTATAACCGTTTATTCTTACGAATGGGGGAAAATTCAGGCGATAGTTCCCGGCGCAAAAAAAATAAGCGCAAAACTTTCAGCAGCAACCGAACCGCTTACCGAAAGCGAGTTTATGGTTTTACAGAATCATCCTTCAATGAGACCGAAAATTACCGGCGCAAGCATATTAAACAACAATACCGCCGTAAAAACGGACTTTAAAAGAAATATTTACGCATTGTATGCCGCCGAAATAAGCGATAAATTTGCGCCTTTTAACGCCGACAATACGGAAAAATACGCGCTTATAGTAAGAGTGTGGCAGCTTTTGGGAACATGCAGCAGTCCGCAAAGGGTTTTAACCGCGTTCATACTGAGATTTTTAAAACTTTCGGGTTACAGCTTTACGGATTACATAAAACACGAAAACTCTTCTATCAACGCTGAAATTGCAAAAGGATTGAGAAAATTTTCAAACTGTTCCGGCGACGATGCGGACAATATATGCGAATTTGACGATAATAAAATCTGGAATTATGTGGAAACGTATTTAACAAATTACATAAAACGCCCTTCCGTAAGCATATTCCTGAAAAAAATCGGCTGTTAATTGTAGTTACAGAATGTTTTTTGCTAAAATACTCAATTATTATATTAATTAGTATCTTATGGGAGATTATATGAATTTTCAAGACATTATTATGACGCTTCACAAATTTTGGGCAAAAAAAGGCTGTCTTGTATGTCAGCCTTACGATTTGGAAAAAGGAGCAGGGACGTTTAATCCCGCAACTTTTTTGAGAGCATTAGGGGCTAAACCTTGGAATGCCGCTTACGTCGAACCGTCAAGAAGGCCAAGCGACGGGCGTTACGGCGAAAATCCTAACAGAATGCAGCTGTTTTATCAGTTTCAAGTCGTGATGAAACCTTCTCCTAAAGATATACAGCAAATTTATTTGGAAAGTTTAAAAGTTATAGGTCTTGACCCGAAAAATCATGATATAAGATTTGTGGAAGACGATTGGGAATCTCCTACTCTCGGCGCGTGGGGGCTTGGCTGGGAAGTGTGGATAGACGGCATGGAGGCCACGCAGTTTACGTATTTCCAGCAGTGCGGAGGAATCAATTTAAATCCGATAACGGTTGAAATAACGTACGGACTTGAAAGACTTGCAATGTACGTGCAGAAAAAAGACAATGTCTACGATTTGCAATGGTCGGACAGCGTTACTTACGGAGAAGTCCGGCTTGAAGAAGAAAAGCAGTGGTCAAAATATAATTTTGAAACCGCAGATATTGAAATGCTAAAAAAGCATTTTACCGAATGGGAAGCTCAGGCGGTAAAACTTGTCGGTATGAGCCTTTCACTGCCCGCGTATGACGCGGTAATGAAATGTTCTCATCTGTTCAATCTTCTTGACGCAAGAGGCGCGATATCGGTTTCTGAAAGAATGGGGTACGTTTTAAGAGTAAGAACTCTTGCAAAAAGCGTTGCGCAAGAGTATTTGAAAATGATCGAGAAAGAGGGTATGAAAAATGATTAACGAAAATATAAAAAACGCGCTTCTTGAAATAGGAACCGAAGAAATTCCGTCTTCGTACATAGATCCAGCCATAAAGCAAATTGAAACGTTTGCGTCAAAAGCTTTAGCCGGCGCGGGACTAAAATATGCGGCGATAAAAACTTATGCGACGCCCAGAAGGCTTGCCGTGATTATAGAAAACCTTGAAGAAAAAAGTCCGGATAGAACCGAAGAAATTTTGGGGCCTGCATTAAAAGCGGCAAAAGATGCCGGAGGAAATTTTACGCAGGCGGCTATAGGTTTTGCAAACAAAAACGGCGTTAAGCCCGAAAAACTTTCAATAAAAACTTCAGAAAAAGGCGAGTATCTTTGTTTTGTTAAAAAAATTAAAGGCGAAAAAACCGAAAAACTTCTTTCCGTACTGTTTCCCGAAATAATCAACAATATTTCTTTTCCAAAAACTATGGTATGGGAAGAAAGTATGTTCAGGTTTGCGCGTCCGATAAGAAACATAATCGCTCTTTACGGCAGCAAAATCATTAAATTCCAAATTGCCGACGTTAAATCTTCAAATTGGACTATAGGCCTTCATGCTTCGGACAATAGTAAAATAATAATAGATTTCCCCGAAAATTATCTCATAAAAATGAAAAACAAGTCCGTGATTGCAGACCAAAACGAAAGAAAAGAAGAAATGAAAAAATCAATAGATTATGCCGTAAAAGACACGGGAAGCCTTATTTGCGATGAAGCTCTTGTTGACGAAATAAATTATCTTGTGGAATATCCGTCGGCGATTTTGTGCGATTTTGACGAAAAATATCTCGATTTGCCGCAGGAAGTACTTACCGTATGTATGAAGAAAAGCCAAAAATGTTTCGCCGTAAACGGCAAAGACGGCAAGTTTTCAAATCATTTTATAGGAATAAGAAACGGAGTTTCAAAAAATCAGAATGTCGTTAAAGAAGGATATGAAAAAGTCGTCGCGGCAAGGCTTGCCGACGCAAAGTTTTTTTATCATAACGATTTGCGAAAAGGTCTTATAGGAAATTTTGAAAAGCTAAAAGGTATTGTTTTTCATAAAGAAATCGGAACGGTTTACGAAAAAGTCGAACGCATAAAGCTTATCGCGTCTTTTTTAAACCGCGAATTTAATATCGCAATAGACGAAACTGTTCTTGAAAAAGCCGTTATGCTTGCTAAAGCCGATTTAGTAAGCGAAATGGTTTTTGAATATCCGGAACTTCAGGGCGTGATGGGAAAAATATATGCTTTAAAACTGGGAGAAAACGCCGATGTTGCGCAGTCTGTAGAACAGCATTACAGACCTTTAAGCGCAGGCGGCGCATTGCCTGAAAATAAAATCGCTTTCGTAATATCTTTAGCGGATAAAATAGATACTTTGGCCGCCAACTTTTCCATAGGGCTTGAGCCTTCGGGTTCTGCCGACCCTTACGGATTAAGACGAGCCGGAATAGGCGTAATAAGAATTGTAACCGAAAATCTTCCGCAGAGCGATTTATCAGCAGTAATAGATAAATCTTTTGAATATCTGCCTGACAACGTGAAAAATAACCCTAAATTTGAAAATGCCGCTGAAAAACTTGGTATATTTTTTCGTCAGAGAATAGAAAATATTCTTGAAAACGAAGGTTATCTGCCCGACGAAGTAAAAGCCGTGCTAAACGCTTCAAACGCGCGCAAAATGAACGCGCTCGGAACTTTGCGGCCAAAACTTGACGCATTAAGAAACGCTAAAAACAAAGGCGATTTTGTTTCAATAGCAGCGGCGTTTAAAAGAATAAACAATATTATAAATCAGGCAAAAAAACAAAACGCGGAAATCCCGGAAAACGTAAACGAATCTCTGATGAAAGAGGCCGCCGAACAGGAACTTTACAATGCCGGAAAAAGCGTACAATCCGAAATGGCGGAGTATATTTCAAAAGCGGAATACGACAAAGTTTTCGATAAAGCTCTTGAACTAAAACCCGCGATAGATAATTTTTTCGAAAAAATCATGGTCATGGATAAAGACGAAGAAATCAAAAAAAACAGAATGGCCGTTCTGAACAAAATCAAAAACATATTCATAATCTTCGTAGATTTTTCCGCATTACAAAACTGAGGTGCTTGCGCACGGCAAGTTAGAAAGGCTACGGCAAAGACACGATGCGACACGACACGACAACAACGACCACCCCGTCAGAGACTTTGTCTCTGCCACCCCTCCGTAGAGGGGAATTACGACCATGACAAAATGCCCGATTAAAGCATTCGGGCATGACGACAAAAATGATTTACTCGTTTGTCATGCCCGAAATTTGTAATCGGGCATTGTTAAATACAAATCCAGTGGGTTGATACCACTGACAAAAATATCTCGTCATAGATTTTGTCTCTGCCATTACGACAGTCAAAGACTGTTTAGAAAAAAAGGTAAAGTATGCTGCGGGCGTATCGGAATATTTTGGAAAAAATTAAGAAAAACGGTTTTTCGTTTTACTGTTTGCCGGCGGTTTTGTGTTTGTCCGCTTGCTGCGGGTTTGTTTTTTCGGTTACGGTTCAGGCGGTTTCGTTTGTCGCGCTTGTTGTTTGCGCTGCGGTTATTGTTACTAAAAATAAGTTTAAAAATATAGAATTGCTTTTTGTGTTTTTGCCGTTGGCGGCGGTTTTTTTGTCTTATTTGGGAGCGGATTTTCAGGCGAATGTAAGAGACGCTTCTTTGGGGCTTGTCAATGCCGCGTTAG
>JAISDI010000235.1 GCA_031264895.1 Endomicrobium sp.
GCAACGACTACCACCCCGTCAGATACTTCGTATCTGCCACCCCTCCGTAGAGGGGAATTTTACTGCAACGACAAAAATACGAAATTGCGCTTTAATGAAATATTATATTACCTGACTTCGGTCTTTTAGCTCCCCCATATCTTTCTTTTTATGAGTGATTTTATGGCTTTTTACTCTTTTAGGTTGAAGTCAGGTATTATTGTTGGTCAAGTATAGCTTTAAAAAGTGGGAATTAACGACAACGACACAATGGATTTCGACTTCCGTCGGTATGACAAAAAAACATAGGTTTTCATGCGTTTTGCCTGACAGACGTATGAAATAATGGGACAATATTTAGTTTGTTTGCTATAATGAGTTTCTAAAAAAATTTATCAAGGAATTATGGCAGATCATGACGGACATTTTAACTCAAAATTTAAATCCATCTCAAAAAGAGGCCGTTTTGTGCACCGAAGGGCCGCTTATTATTTTTGCGGGCGCGGGTACCGGAAAAACCAGAGTTATAACGCACAGAATAGCGCATCTTCTCAATCAGGGCGTTGCGCCGTGGTCGGTTTTGGCCGTAACTTTTACAAATAAGGCCGCAGAAGAAATGAAAAGGCGCGTAAACGATTTGGTTGCCGGCGCCGGAGCAAATGTCTGGGTGTCGACTTTCCATTCTTTTTGCGCTTATTTTTTGCGCGTTGAAGCTTCAAAAATAAATCTAAGTCCCGACTTTTTAATATACGATTTTGCCGACCAGAAAAATGTCATAAAAGACTGCATAAAAGAGTTAAACATAGATGAAAAAAAATTTAAGCCGTCTTCCATAGCAGACAGAATAAGCCGCGCAAAAGACGATTTGAAATTTCCTTCGGATATGGCGGCGGACGCCGAAAATTTGGGAGATTTTTTCGGTACGACAATAGCAAAAGTTTATCAGTTATATCAAAAAAAACTCGAACTGGCGCAGGCGCTTGATTTCGGCGATTTAATAATGTGTACGGTAGTAGCTCTGCAACAGTATCCCGCATTGCTTGAACGCTATCAGCAAAGGTTTAAATATATTCTCGTAGACGAATATCAGGACACAAACCACGCGCAGTACATGCTTGCAAAACTCCTTGCGCAGCAACATCACAATATATGCGTTGTCGGAGACGACGATCAAAGCGTTTACAGCTGGCGCGGCGCGGATATAACCAACATACTGGATTTTGAAAAAGATTATCCCGAAGCCAAATCCGTAAAACTTGAACAAAATTACCGTTCTACGCCGAAAATTTTGTCTACGGCATGGCAGGTAGTCAAACACAATTCCAACAGGGTAGATAAAAAATTGTGGACGCAAAATGCAGACAGCGGTTCGGTATCGGTCGTCAAAGCGGCAAACGCAAACGAAGAAGCCGCAAAAGTCGTCGATATAATAGCTTTAAATTCGCATAACGGAAAATATAAGCTGTCTGATTTTTCAGTTTTTTACCGCACAAACGCGCAGTCGCGCTCTTTTGAAGACGCTTTTAGGCGGGCAGGCATGCCATACGCCGTCATAGGAACGCTGAAATTTTATGATAGAGCGGAAATCAAAGACATAATGGCTTATTTAAAGCTCATACATAACCCGAACGACAATATAAGTTTAAAAAGAATTATCAATTTGCCCAGAAGAGGAATAGGCAAAACGTCCGTAGAAAATCTTGAAAAGGAAGCTATTAAAAGAGGTCTGTCAATTTGGCAGACAATACCTTATGCCGCAGAAGCGGGGCTTAACAGAGGCGCGGTGTTTGCGTTCAATTCTTTTGCGGTTTTAATTAAAGGTTTTATAAGCCTGAAAGAGAACGAAACCATAAAATATATAACCGAACGCGTAATAATACATTCCGGTTATATGAAAGAACTTGAAAATGAAAATACGCCGGAATCAAAAACGAAAATAGAAAATATTCAGGAATTGATTTCCGCAGTCGCCGAGTTTGAACTGCGCTCGCCGGACAAATCGCTTTCCGGATATTTAACGCAAATAGCTTTAGTAAGCGATATCGACACTTTGGACCAATCGCAGGGAAAGGTAACGCTTATGACGCTGCATCTGGCGAAAGGTTTGGAATTTGAAAATGTTTTTCTATGCGGGCTTGAAGAGGGATTGTTTCCTATAGGCGAATCGGCTTTCAGTCCGGAAGAGCTTGAAGAAGAAAGAAGACTTATGTATGTCGGAATGACAAGAGCGAAAAAAAATCTGTATTTGTGCTGGGCGGCGGAACGTACCGTCTACGGCAAAACCAGATGGAACATGCCTTCGCGGTTTATAGCAGAAGCCGGTTTTAGCGAAGAGTTTGCCGACAGGCAGCCAAACCCGAACAGTTTTAACCGCGCATTTAACAAAACAAAATGGAGTTCGATCACAAGCGATTATGGCGCAAACTCAAAAAATAAAGCGCAATACAAATATAAAAATGACGATACTTACGATTATATTCCTTCGGACGACGATATAAGCAAGGACGAACCGTTATACGTTCCCGCTTCGGATTCGAGCCCTTATAAAATAGGAGTTTTGGTTTCGCATCCGGTTTTCGGAAAAGGAAAGATTATTGAAAAGTCCGGAGTCGGCGACGATTTAAAGCTTGTAGTTCTGTTTGAAACCGGACAGTGGAAAAAACTTCTTGCAAGAGTTTCAAATCTGAATTTAATTTGATCTTCTATTCTGCGGCAACAGGTTCTTCCGATACGGGAGTTTCCCGGGACAGCGCAATTTCATTTGGTGTTTTGCCGGATACCTTTTTCTTCATTTTTTCTTCCTGTCTTTTCTTTATTACCGAGCCGACTTTATCCGGAGTAGCCGTAAAATACATTCCGAGCAAAAAAGCGATTACAACCAAAAATACCGAAATAGTTATCCAAAGTTTATGGCTTGAGTGCATTGTCTTCTCCCTTTTTCAAATTATTTTTCACATAAATATTATATCACTTTTTACCTATAGCAAAACAGTACATTAAACCCAGATATTCCATTAGAGCTAAAATTTTCTAATGGAACCCATTAGAAATAACGAAGAATAATAGGTTGAAAACACAATGAGTTATGCGAAATAAAAAAGGTCAAAAAAAACATAGGAATGAAAGGTAACAAATAGGTATTTCTAAAATACTGTTCGTCATGCCCGAAGTTCGTAATCGGGCATTTTTACTAAAGAAATTTTTGTTTTACGACGAACGTGGATCCCCGATAAAGACACTCGGGGATGACGACAAAGGAAAAAAGATAGTTTTTAGAAAGCTCTAATGGAATTTTTGGGATAAATTGTTAGATTATTGACGACAAGTAATGTTTATGTATATCATTTGGACGATGAGATAGGTTTTT
>JAISDI010000249.1 GCA_031264895.1 Endomicrobium sp.
TGATAGGCTCTTCTGAAGGCGCATATAGTGTCGTCAAAGAGAGAAGGTAGCAGAATTATTTATTAAGTCTTTTGCGTGTTCTATAGCTGCTTTTGTTATTTTTTCTCCGGAAATCATTCTTGCTATTTCTTGCGCGTGTTCGTCTTCGGAAAGTGTTTTTGCTTTTGTATGAGTTCTTGAATCTAAAATTTCTTTGTAGATTTTTATGTGCGTTTTTGCAAACGCGGCCACTTGCGCCAAATGCGTTATTGAAAAGACCTGTTTGTTTTCCGCAAGAGCTTTAAGCTTTTTTCCTATCTTTTCGCCTGTCTTTCCGCCGGTTCCCGTATCTATTTCGTCAAAAATCGTCGTTTGATCGCTTTTAAGTTCCGACGATATTTCTATTGCAAGCAGTACTCTTGACAGTTCTCCGCCAGATGCCGTGTTTTTAAGAGGCAGGATTTTTTCGCCTTTATTTGCGCAAAACATGAACTCTATCGAATCATGACCGTCAGCCGACGGCTCTTTTGCGCTGAAATTTATTTCAAATTCCGCGTTTTTCATGCCCAGTTCTTCAAGCTCTTTTTTTACTGACTTGCAAAAATCAGCGGCGGATTTTTTTCTTTTTTTACTTATTTTTTCGCAAATTTCTTCCAATTGTTTTACGCAAACGGCAAGCTCTTGCTGAAGTTTACCGGTATTTTCTTTATAATCGGCAAGGGTTTTCAATTCAGCTTCTATTGTGTTTTTATATTCCAGAATTTTGGCTATAGTCGAACCGTATTTCTTTTTCAGCTTTTTTCTTAATTCGATTCTTTCGAGCGTTTCGTTAATTTTTTCCGGATTTGTTTCAATCTTAGAGAGAATATTTTCCGTTTCTCTGCGCGCTTCTTCGGCCTGATAATATGACTGTTCTATTAATGACAATGCTTCTGAAGCGTTGGCTCCCAGATTGTTTATGGCTTCTATATTTTTTTTCGCTTTTATTATGGCGTTTAAAGCCGGAGTTTCGCCCGAATAAAGAATAGAAACGGTTTCTTCACAAAGAGAAGAAATTTTTTCGGCATTTTTAAGACCGGGCAGTTCGGCTTCAAGTTTTTCGTCTTCGCCATTTTCCGGATTTGCGTCTTCTATTTCTTTAATCTGAAAAGAGTATAGATCCGTTTTTCTTTCTCTTTCGGCGTCCGATAAATTTATTGCGTCGATTTTGGCTTTTATCTCTTTTACTTTTTCATACGACTGCGCGGCTTTTATTTTAAAATCGCTGGTTTGCGCTGCTTTATCGAGAATTTCAAGCTGCGAATCCAAATTTAAGAGAGAATGCTTTTCGTCCTGATTGTGAAAATCAACCAAATAATTCCCCAAAACCGAAAGAGATGAAACGCTGACCTGCGAATCGTTAATAAAAGCTTTGCTTTTTCCGCTGTTTTCTATTGTTCTGCGTATTATTAAAGTATTGCCGTCGTCTAAAGGTATTGACAGCGAATTTAGGTATTCTTTTATTTTAGGATTGTTAAATTCGAAAGACGCGGATATTGTGCATACGCAACACCCTGAACGAATACTGGACAGCTCCGCCCTTGCGCCGGTAAGAAGTTCTATGGATTTGACCAGTATGGATTTGCCCGATCCAGTTTCGCCGGATATGACGGTAAAACCTGCGCCGAAATCTATATTTAAATCTTCAATCAAAGCATAGTTTTTTATTGAAAGAGAAAGAATCATCAAACGCCCCAGTGTAATTTTGTTTTAAGAGTTTCAAAATATGATTTGCTGCAGTTTTTTATTAATTTAAGCTGTTTTTTGTAAGGAGAAAGTTTAACTTTGCCGCCGTTTGAAATTTGAAAGTTTTCCTGCCCGTCGATCGATATTAAAATTTTGCCTCTGTCGTTTTTATTGTTTGCCTGCAACTGCAATTCGTTTTTGTCAGAAAGTATCATCGGTCTTTGGGTTAAAGTGTGCGGACATATTGGCGTAAGAATAAATACGGGAAGATTTGGCAGAACAATAGGGCCGGAAGCGGCAAGAGAATATGCCGTAGATCCCGTAGGGGTAGCAAAAATTATTCCGTCGCATTGATAGTTAGTGGTAGATTTTTTGTCTATGCTTACAGCTACGTTTATTAGCGTGCTTTCAAAAGCGGAACGCACGACGCAGTCGTTTGCGGCAATTCTCTTTATTTTTTTGCCGTTTTGCGAAAATTCGACGCAAAGGAGCATTCTTTTTTCGACTTTTATCCCTGATTTGAGAATATCTTTTAAAAGCGCGTATATTTCGTTTGTGTCCGTATCGGTTAAAAAGCCAAGCGATCCAAGATTTATTCCTTTTACAGGAACTGACAGCGGCGAGAAAACTCTTATGACTTTCAGCATTGTTCCGTCTCCTCCTACGGACAAAACAAAATCTACCTTTTTTGCTTTTACCGAATGAGAATCGCAGACGAAAACTCTGCATTTATTTTCTTTAAGCCAAAACGCAATGTCAAAAGCAAGTTTTTTTGCGTTTGTTTTTGTTTTATTATAGATAACGCCCGCGCTGTATTTCATTGATTTTCCTTAATATGCTATAATTTCACAATCCGATTTATTCATGACCATAATTATATAATAAAAATATTTATTTATAAAAGGCGGTTATATGTTTTGGCAAAAAGAAATTGAAACAGCGCCCCATTCAGAAATTCAGAAATTACAGCTTCGAATGTTGAACGACACGATAGAGAGAGCAAAAAAATCAAAATTCTACTCGAAAAAACTTCAAAATGTCAATCAGCTTAAAAACATCGAACAAATTCAAGAACTGCCGTTTACAACAAAAGAAGATTTGCGCGGCGGTTTCCCATACGATTTTCTCGCGGTTGATTTGGGAGAAGTCGTAAGGCTTCATTCTTCTTCAGGAACAACAGGAAACCCTACCGTCGTATACCATACCGCTCAGGATTTGCAAAGCTGGGCAAATATTTCCGCAAGATGTATGTACGCCGCCGGAGCAAGAAAAAACGATATTTTTCAAAATACTATGGGTTACGGTCTTTTTACGGGCGGACTTGGTTTTCATTACGGCGCGGAAAGGCTCGGCATGATGACGATACCTATAGGGCCCGGAAACAGTAAAAGGCAGACTTGGTTTATGCAGAATTTCGGCACAACGACCGTACATATTCTGCCAAGCTATGCGGTAAGGCTTTATCACAGCATGAAAGAGGACGGGATCGACCCGAAAAAAGACTTAAAGTTAAAAATATTTTTTATCGGCGCAGAACCTCACACCGAAGAACTTCGCAGGGAAATACAGGAATTATACGGACTAAAAGCTTTCAACTCTTACGGCCTTTCGGAAATAAGCGGGCCTGGCGTCGCTTTCGAATGCGGCGAGCAGGACGGCATGCATATCTGGGAAGATTTTGTAATACCGGAAATTATCGATCCCGATACGCTCGAAGTATTGCCCGATGGACAAGAAGGCGAACTTGTTTTAACCGCGATAAACCGTCGTGCAATGCCGGTAATAAGGTACAGAACCAGGGATCTTACAAAAATTTTGCCCAGCCCCTGCGCCTGCGGCAGAACGCACCGCAAAATCGCCCGCATTAAAGGAAGAACCGACGATATGATGATCATCAACGGCGTAAATATTTTTCCGATACAAATAGAAAAAACGATTATGAATATCCCTGAAGCGAGCAAAAATTACATTATCGAAATCGCAGAAAAAAATTATATGGACAAACTGTCCGTAAAAATAGAAATTAACGACGAAGCTTTTGACGGAACTCTTGAAGATCTCGAAAAGCTAAAACATAAAATAGAAACCGAACTTAAATCCGAAACGGGAGTGTCGCCGATAGTAAGTTTTGTCGATCAGGGAACGCTTCCCGCAGCCGAAGGAAAAGCAAAAAGAGTTTACGATTTAAGGAAAAAATAAAATATAAAGAGGTTTTTATGCCATTTCATTTATCTGTCTTTTTGGAAAACAAGCCCGGAAGGCTTGAGAAAATTATGAAAGTCCTTTCGGAACATAAAATAAATTTAAGCGCGATGTCTCTTGCAAGCGCCGGCAATTTCGGCGTGGTTAAGCTTTTGGTCGACGATCCGCAAAAAGCTTTTGACGAACTTAAAAAACAAAAAATTACCGTCACAAAACGCAAAATAGCCGCCGTTGTCATCGGAAACGTTCCCGGAGCTTTTTACGATTTACTGCGCAAACTTTCGGACAGAGGCACAAATATAGAAGACTGCTACGGTTTTCTTTTAAACGACGGAAAGACGGCGGCCATCGTTTTAGAAATAGAAAATCAGCCCGAAGCTGAAAAAGTTTTAAAAGACATTGACGCAAACGTGCTTGACGAAGATAAAATCTATAATTATTAAGGGTTAAAAAATGTTACCGATTATTTTAGTTTCTCTTTTTGTGGCGGCATTGATTGCGGCGGGAATATGGGGAATGAAAAAAACGACTACGCTAAACGATTTTTTTCTGGGATCAAGATCCATAGGGCCGTGGGTATCGGCTTTTTCTTACGGGGCTTCTTATTTTTCAGCCGTGGTCTTCATAGGGTTTGCCGGAAAATTCGGCTGGGGGTTCGGTCTTAACTCTCTGTGGATAGCTTTCGGAAACGCCTTTTTGGGAGCGTTTCTTGCGTGGATAGTTTTGGGCAGACGCACAAGAACCATGACGCAAAATTTAGACGTGGTTACAATGCCGGAATTTTTACAGGAGAGATACGGCGGAAGATACTTCAAAATGATTGCCGCCGTTGTGATATTCTTATTTTTGCTGCCGTATGCGGCTTCGGTGTTTAAAGGACTCGGATATTTGTTTGAAGTAAATTTTAACGTTTCTTTTGATACAGCTCTTCTTATAATGGTGGCGATAGTTGCCGTTTATCTGATTCTCGGCGGATATTTTGCCATGACGATGACCGATTTTATACAGGGATTTATAATGCTGACAGGCGCGGTTGTCATGGCTTTAATTTTGACCGGAAAAGCCGGCGGATTTATTTATTCCATACAGCAGATTTCCGCAAACTTTTATGAAAACGTTCAATCGCATTCTTCGCCGAATTATCTTTTGCTTGCGTCGATTATCTTTATGACGTCGTTCGGGGCGTGGGGTATGCCTCAGATGGTGCAAAAATTTTATTCGATTAAAAACGAAAAAGTCATTAAAATTGCTGCGTTTACAACGCTTGGTTTTTGCCTTATAATTTCGGTGTGCGCTTACTTTACCGGAGCGTTGACGCATATGTTTTTCGACAGTCCCGTTACCGTAAACGGCATTGTCAATTATGACGCGATGGTGCCGGATATGCTGATAAAATACCTCCCGCAAGGCATTATGGCGATAATACTTTTGCTTATTTTATCGGCTTCAATGTCTACGCTTTCGGCTTTGGTTTTGGTATCGGCTTCAAGCATTGCGATAGATTTGTATAAAGGTCATATCAATCCGGATATATCAAAAAGAAATTCGGTTTTTATGATGCGTTTTTTAAGCGGACTGTTCATCTTAATATCATATATGATTGCGCGTTATCAGTTTTCTTTTATAGTCACGCTTATGTCATTGTCGTGGGGGGTAGTTGCCGGCGGATTTTTAGCGCCTTACGTTTACGGGCTGTATTGGAAAAGAACTACGCTTATAGGGGCAAAAGCCGGAATGGTCGGCGGAATAGCTACGGCAATAATATTGTTTTACGTAATGGGGCCTGAAAAATCGCCCATAGCGTCGAGCATTGCAATAATAACGCCTTTTATAATTGTTCCAGCCGTAAGCCTCATGACAAAAAAACCTTCTTCAAGAAGAATAGTAAAAGCATTTAAGGGGATATAATGAAAAAAATAGTTTTTGTTTTATTTTTAATGACCGTGTCCGTTTTCGCGTCGGCAGACGCTTTAAGAGATTGGACTGATTTTGAGACGCAGCTCAGAAAAGGAAGCATATCGTCCGCAGAAGCGGAATTTTTGGCAAAAAAACTTACCCAAAATCTAAGCGATTATGCCGTAGAACAAAATATAACCGAAGACGTTCAATGGGCTTTTCCGGTAAAAGGATTTTCAAAAAATGATGTTGCCGACGTTAAAAAACTTTACAAAGCAATGGCCGAAAGCGCGTCGGACACAAAATTCTTTGAGGGCGATCAGTTTTTAGGACAAAAATATATAAGCATAGAAATATCCACTAAAAACGCAAAAGATGCCGCGGACGTAGTTGCGGCAAATAACGCAATAGTTATATACGTCAAAAGAGGCGCGTTAAACTCCGCAAGCGGCAATTGTATATGGCTCTATAATCCCGCTCAAAATTTCTACATTTATTACGGATATTTGCGCGACGTAGACGTAAATTTGGGAGACATAGTAAAAACCGGAGACAAAATCGGAAACATAAGACCTTTAAAAAAAGGATATGCCCTAAAATTTACAGTCCTAATATACGGTGACGACAAGTTCGGCCTCTACCCCTATTTTGACGACATGCCTTAGCCGGCTCTTTGCACACTGTAAATAATGCCGCCTAGTATATTTCTCAAAAATAAAATCTTAATAATCTTGTTTTTGAATATGCGCCGGCGCTTTCCATTGTCTTTTTTGAATTATGATTATAATACCAGCAGCCTGATATTGCCTGTAATCCTTTTTCTTTGACGATATTTTTTAATCCGTTTAATATATTTGAGCCAAAACCTTTTTGCCGGTATTCTTCACAAACAATCATCCCTATACTTGCATATATGTTTACAATCTTCTGATATTCAATAAAACCAAATCCGATTACATTATTTTCATATCTTACAATATATATTTCTTCATCCATTCCTTTTTTTATATTCACAATATCATCTTTTAGAAAATCATGACATATATTTAATATTTTCTCATCTCTTTCAACATTTGCCAAATCCAATTTTATATCTAATATTTTTTTAGGCTTTTTTTGCGTATATATTGAAAAATACGCCTGTTTTTCTATTTTTACATAATTATCTATCGCATGGCTTATAAAAAATTCATCGCCGATCGGTATTAATGCCTCTTTCACGGATTCATATTTTTTGATGATTTCAAATAATTCTTGCGAAATATTTCTATATTGTTCGAATATATTAAACAATGTCAATATTTCTTTATTATTTATGGCAAAATATCCGATAATATTTTTATTATATTCCATTATGTAAAAATTACTTTCCCTAACGTGTGCTTCCCAAAATGAATCAACGATAATTCTATTGTCTGTATAATACTCGCAAATATATTTCATAATATTTTCATATGTACACTTATTTATAACAATATTATTCATTTGTTTCTCCTTCAACAATATTATTTTTAGGCGGTGGCTGTATGCGGCTTTTTGGCAGTCCGGATAAGCGTTTTGCGCGGCAAAGACAAGAGTACAAAAATGCGGGTGGAGTGAGGAGTCGTCGCAACGAGTCAACAACTTTTGCTTTCATTTCATATTGTTGACTTTTTTCTTTCAGATAATCTTATACAAACCGTACAATTTCTTCAAATGCCTTACGGTTTTTTTGACGGATAGTCTCATTTAAAGGATATCCTAAAGCAATCACATATCCAAATTGTTTTTCTGCCGGAATATTCAATAATTCACAAATCTTTTTCCTGTCATAAATGCCTATAATACAACTTCCAAGCCCTTGTTCCGCAGCTTCCAGACAAATATAGGCGGCAGCGGCGCCCAAATCACCTTTTGCATAATACTGGCTGTCAAGAAATCCGCTGATGACAGGACTTAAAACAGCATGTTCTTCAAGAACAATAATAAATGCTTTTGCCGTGTTAAGCCAAACGTTCTGTTTCAACTGTTGTCCGCATAATGCTATTTGGCTGACAATGTCTTTATTCTCTGCCACAACAAAACTCCATGGCTGGGAATTACAGCCTGAATGCGCTAACCGGCCTGCTTCAACACATTGTACCAATTTGTTATGTTCCACAGACCGTTCCGAAAAACCGCGGCAGCTTTGACGACGTTTACATAAATCCAAAAAATCATTCATGAAAAATATCCTCCAATAATTATTTTATATTATACCATTAATTGTATGGCGACACAGAGCATACAGACCTGTTATACGATGCGTATTTGATAAATTACGAATTTACTTTTTAAAATTCCATACATATATTACTGATACAAACTTTAGTTTTCAATATTTTTGTTTGTGACGGCGTTTGAGCCAAGTTTTGATATCTCACGGAGCAGGCTTATTTCAGCGTCTGGTTTTTTATTTTGAATTCTTTTGTCGGATAATAGTAGTAAAAAGAAGGATTGTCTTGTATTCTCACCTTTGGGGTTTCGTTTAGACGGATATATTTTTCCGTCATGTCAAAAGTAATTTTATTCCCGTATAAATCCATCTCAAGCGCTTCGGGCTTCTTTGTTGTTTTTACGAAAATTAATTTTCTGCCTTTTATTTGGTTTAGGACTTCCGTTTCATTAAAGCCTATCAGAGATATTTCCGCGTCTTTTATTCCTGAAAACGACATAAACTGCATGAAAGAGTCCATATAATATTTATCGTATACGGCGGTTTTTTTGTACAGTATGAAAGTACTTAAACTGTTGTTTATAGTTTGTATCGCGGTAATCCTATATCCGTCATATATATTGAACGTAAGTTTATCTTTTGCGATAAATTTCGGAACGGTAAGACAGAAAAAAGTCAGTATCAGGCAGCATGCGCAATAAACAAAACGTTTTTTGTCTTTAAAATGAGTTGCAAAAAAGAAAAAAAAGAAAAGCAGCGTAAGCATTAGTATGGAAGGTTTTGCGGTCATGACTGTTGAAAAGCCGAAACTTGCGGCAATGTCTACTGTTATTAAAACGAAGCGCACTATTACGGAAATAATTACCGAAACTGCGATCGACGCATACGATGAAATGAAAGTTAAAAAATAAAATAAAAATCCGAGCGGCGTTATTATGCCTATGAGCGGCACTACTATTATGTTTGCCGCAAAAGAAATAAGCGAGATTTTGCCGAAATAATACATACATACCGGTATAAGCAGCATTTGCGCGGACATTGTGACCGAAAATACTCCGCAGAAAAATTTTAAAATTATATTTTTGACATTTCCGAATATTCTAAAAATATCTCCGTAAAAATAAATTATCCCTATAGTCGCCGCGTATGACATCTGGAAAGAAGCGGTAAAAAGCTGCTGCGGCTGAAATATTAAAATCAAAAGCGCAGACAGCGCCAGAGAATTATAAATCAGCGGTTCTCTTCTTAAAGCCAAAGCTGTCAAAATCGAAGCAAACATTATTCCTGCGCGCATTGCCGGAGGGTTAGCGCCCGTAGCCAGCACATATAAAAAAACAAAAGGAATGCTTAAAAGAGAAGCTTTGCTCAACGGCAGCCCGAAAAGTTTAAAAATCGCCAAAAGCATTGCGCCCACAAAACTGACATGCAGCCCGCTGACGACTAAAATGTGCATTAGTCCCGC
>JAISDI010000090.1 GCA_031264895.1 Endomicrobium sp.
AACAGTATTTTAGAAATACCTATTTGTTACCTTTCATTCCTATGCTTTTTTGACCTTTTTTATTTCGCACAACTCATTGTGTTTTCACTCTATTATTCTTCATTATTTCTAATGGGTTCTATTAGAAAATTTTAGCTCTAATGGAATATCTGGGTTTAACAATGCCCGAAGTTCGTAATCGGGCATGACGATAAAAATGATTTCACTAATTTGTCATTCCCGAAGGTTTTTATCGGGAATCCACTTTGCCGTTGTCTTTGTCGTTGATTCCCTTTTGAGTGAATTGTTTCTTAAACGCCGAGCGCTTTTGATTGGGTTTTCATTGCGGCGAGGGTTTTTTCTATGAGTGATTTTATATCCATGCCCAGCATTGCGGCGCCGTTTGAAATTACTTCTCTGTTGCAGTTTGCGGCAAAAGCCGGAGTTTTGAATTTTTTTAAAACTGATTTTGTTTCCATGTCCGCAACGCTTTTTGACGGGCGTACCATTGCTGCGGCAAAAATCAGGCCGGTAAGTTCGTCTATTGCATAAAGGACTTTTTCCATTTGCGAAAGCGGTTCGATATCATTGGCTATTTTGTATCCGTGGCTTAAAACGGCGCGTATTATTTCGTCGGTAAGTTCAGGAAAGTTTTCTTTTTCGTTCTCGAGAATCTCTTTTGCTTTTATGCAGTGCTGGTTCGGATAAAGCTCAAAATCTATATCGTGCAGATATCCGGCGCTTTTCCAAAGTTCAGGGTTTTTTTCGCCGGATTCTTTGGCAAAATATTCCATCACCACGGCAACCGTCAAACTGTGCCGCAGCAAAGTTTCGCCTTTAACATATTTGTTTAAAAGTTTGGCGGCATTTTCAAATTTCATATATTTCCTCCGCTTAAAGTTTCAAGCATATTTTGTCATATCACAAACCGCGCCGTGCGGCTTTTATTTTCAATGATATTCTATAACCAACATAGACGACGGCAATCCATATCGGTACTGCAATAACCTGTTTTGCCATTCCCAACTGAGGCAGACACATTACGGTCAAAGTAAACAGGATAAACGCAATGGTAAGATAGTTCGAATAAGGATACAATGGCGAAGGAAATAGAGTTTTATAATTTTCGGAAATTTTGTGTTTTTTAAATTTAATGTGCGTCATTGTTATTAAGCCCCAATTTATGACAAGACAGGCCACCACAAAACTCATGGATATTTTAAAAGCGTCAAACCAATGCGGAATGAAATAGTTTAACGGAACTACAAGAAAGGTCAACATACCGGAAAAAACAAGAGAAGCCGCCGGCACTCCCCTCTTATTCGTTTTTGTAAAGGTCTGCGGCGCATTGCGCTGTAAAGCAAGTCCGTAAAGCATTCTGCTGTTTGAATAAACACAGCTGTTGTAAACCGATAATGCCGCCGTTAAAATTATAAAATTCAATGTCCATGCCGCGTACTTAAAACCGATTTTGTCGAATATCATTACAAAAGGGCTGTCCGTAGGGCGAAGGCTGCTCCAATGATATAGAGATAAAAGCACGGCAAGCGTACCGATATAAAAAACAAAAATTCGGAATATTACCTGATTTACGGCTTTTGGAATCGTTTTTTTAGGGTCTGAAGTTTCAGCGGCGGTTATGCCTACCAGTTCAAGTCCGCCGAATGCGAACGTTATTATCGGTACGGCTGTTATAAGTCCCATAATTCCGTGAGGCAAAAAACCGCTGAAGGCAGAATCTCCCGCGTGTTCTCCGATAGTCGCCGCCTGCCATAAATTTTTAAAAGTCGCTCCGTCAACAAGAGACGGGTGCAGCAGCAAAATATATAATCCGGTTATAATCATGGCGCAGATCGCCGTTATTTTTACCGTTGAAAACCAAAATTCCATTTCCCCGTAAGCTCTTACGGCGGTAAAATTTATCGTATTGATCAACACAAAAAAGAATAATGCGGTTTTCCACGTTGCAAGGCCGGCAAACCAGTACTGCGCGTATGCGGCGATGGCCGTAAGTTCAGCTATGCCTACCATGACGTATAAAACCCAGTAATTCCATCCGGCGAGAAATCCGGGAAACTCGCCCCAGTATTTGTAAGCAAAATATCCGAAAGAGCCGGCCATAGGCTCTTCAGTATCCATTTCTCCAAGCTGACGCATGATCGAAAATACAAGAATTCCAGCTATAAGATATCCTAATATAACAGCCGGCCCCGCGGCAAAAATTGCGCTTCCCGTACCCAAAAACAAGCCCGTGCCTACGGCTCCGCCGAGCGCTATGAATTGTATATGCCTGTTTTGAAGTTTTCTTTTTAAATTGCTTGGCTGAGGTTCTCTCATACGATTCCCCGAATATAAATTTTGTAAATTATATCAATTTTATATAAATTTTTATAAATATTTTACCGTCATATTAAACAGAATATGTAAAGAATAAAATATAATATATAATATTGTTTTAAATTCTTGACAAAATCCGAAATATTTAAAACAAAGGTTATAAAATGAAAGAAATCATATCGGAATTATTGAAGAAGTTCTCAACCGTAAAAATGCCGAAAATAAAAATAAATTATAAAAAAATTCTGATATACGCATTATTATCTTTTATTTTATGGTTTTTTGCCCACACGATATACATTATATCAGACGGTTTAAAAGATGAAAATAAAAATGCAAAAGCGGCGGTTGTTTTCGGCAGTCCGATAAATAAGGACGGAACTATCGAAGAAGCAATCAAAAATGAACTTGAAAATAATTTTGAAAATTATGAAATAAGGATGTCCGGCGTTTTTGAGGAATATAAAAAAAATATCGGCGCTGCAAAAGATAAATTGATATTGCCGAAAAGACTTCAAAAAAGATTGGAATGCGCTTTTGAGCTTTACAAGGCGGGAAGGGTAAAAATTATTGTCGTAAGCGGTTACGAAAGCATAAGAATGAAATCTTTTTTGTCTGCCAAAGGAGTTCCGGAATGGTCAATAATTACGGATGATCGCGGCGGTAATATTGATGAAACGATAAAAAATATTCTTAAATTAAAAAATACGAATAATATAGACGCAATAATAATCGTTTCACAATATTTTAACGCGACAACAATAAAAATGTTGTTTGAAAAGAGCGGTTTTACGGATATTTCAAGCGTTAATCCGAAATATTTTGAAATAAGAGATGTATACCCGATATTGTGCGGCTTTTTTGAATATTATGCATATCTGCTTAGACGTAGTAAGTAATATGAAGTAAAAAAACAAACGGGCATTTTATTTTCATTTATGCTTTTTTAACAATATAAATGTCAAATTTTCATTGAAAAAATAACAAAAAAAATAGATAATATCTACTCCGGCTTAATTGTTTTTAATTATGTTAAATATAAAAAATGAGGTAACCCGTATGCAACGCGATAAAAAACCTAATTATGAAGGGAAATGTATTCTTGTGGCTGAGGATACGGAAATCAACAAAGAAATCATTAAAGCTTTCTTGCAAAATACGAAAGTCAAAATCGATTTTGCGGTCAACGGCATGGAAGCCGTCGACAAGTTTAAGGAAGACCCAGACAGATACGGCTTAATTCTTATGGACGTTCAAATGCCGAAAATGGACGGGTTGGAAGCCACGCGGAGAATACGCGCTCTCGATTGCAAAAGAGCAAAAAGTATTCCCATAATAGCTTTAACGGCAAACATTTTCAACGAAGACATAGAAGAATGTCTTGCCGCCGGAATGAACAGCCATATAGGCAAGCCTATCGAAATGGACAGCATGTTTGTTACGCTTAGACAATACATGCCTGAAAATCACGAAGGATCCGAGCCGGACTACTCATCTTTTCTTCCTTATATCGATGTCAAAGAAGGGCTTGAAATGGTTGTCAACGACAAAGAACTGTACTTCCAGCTTTTGAGCAGTTTTGACGGAAAAAAACTTGCGGACAAATTAATAGACGATATAAATAATAAAGATTATGAAAGTGCGTCGGTTATTGTCCACACAATAAAAGGAATTGCGGCAAATTTAGGCCTTACAGCCTTGCGGGACTTATCAAAAAAAATAGAATCTCTGTCAAAACTTGGCAAAGACGTTTCAGTATATATAGACGATATCGCAAAAACGACAAATAAAACGCTGGATCTGATAACCGGACTTACAAATAATCAAAAAATATAAGAGGATAAGCAATAGTAATGATTAAGATCTCGGTGATAATACCCGTGTACAATGCCGCCGCACATATTGAAGAGTGCCTTGACAGCGTTTTAAACCAGTCTTTGGGCAAAGAAACGGAAATTATCTGTATTGACGACGGATCGAAGGATAACTGCTTTGACATAATAAAAAAATATTCCGAAAAAGACAAAAGAATAAAATTATTGAAGCAAAAAAATACCGGCGCCGGCGCAGCGCGCAATAACGGGATAAAAGCGGCATCGGGAGAGTTTGTCGCTTTTATGGATAGCGACGATTTTTATCCCGAAAAAACGACTTTGGAAAAACTGTATGATAATGCCGTTAAAAATGAAGTTAATATTTGCGGAGGTTCTTTCAGTTCTTTGGATAAATACGGCAATGTAAATGACGTTTATTCAAATAATTATGCCAAGTATACTTTTTGCAGGAACGAAAAGATAAAATATGCGGATTACCAGTTTGATTACGGATTTCACAGATTTATTTATAAAAGAGAGTTCCTCGTCAAAAACAATATATTTTTTCCTCATTTAAGAAGTTTTGAGGATCCGCCGTTTTTTGTAAATGCGATGATCAAGGCCGGAGAGTTTTACGCAATTAAAGACATTGTGTACAGATACAGGTACGGTTATAAAAATGTCAACTGGACAGACGAAAAAATTATACATCTTTTGGAAGGATTGACGTATAACTTTCAAACGGCAATTCAATATGATCTAAGCAATTTGTATTATCTTACGTTTGACAGGTTTGTCGGAGAGTTTATTCCAAAACTTTCGTGTATAAGGACATGGAGTTTTTTCTTTAAACTGATCAAAATACGTTTAATTACCGATCGTAAAAACGTTAACGT
>JAISDI010000198.1 GCA_031264895.1 Endomicrobium sp.
ATTCTCAGCAGCAATGCCGGAATCTGCTGCGCTTGCCAAACCCGCTTCGGACTATAATAATTTGCAGGATGAAAGCTATAAAAAGTACGAAGAGAACACTTTTCATTCAACAGCTTCAGACCCTCTTTCGACTTTTTCCGCAGATGTTGACGCGGCATCATACAATATAGCTAAACGCACTATTATGTCCGGCATCAAATTAAATCCCGATTCTGTAAGGATCGAAGAATTTTTAAATTACTTTGAATATTCGTATCCGCAGCCTCAAGGCAGCGATCCGGTGAGCATAAATTTCGAATATACGGATTCCCCGTGGAACAAAGGACTGAAACTTGTAAAAATAGGACTGAAAGCCAAAGATATCGAAGAAGATAATTTGCCGCCGAGCAATCTGGTATTTTTGATAGACGTATCAGGCTCTATGTATGAAGAAAACAGGCTGCCGTTAGTCAAAAAATCTTTAAGAATGCTTGTAAACCGGCTTCGCCCGCAAGATAAAGTTTCAGTAGTAATTTATGCAAACGGCGTTGCCCAGCTTCTTTCCGGAGTTAGCGGAAACGAGAAAGAAAAAATTATGCTCACGATAGATAATCTTATTGCGTCCGGAGGTACAAGCGGTTCTTCCGGTTTGGCTCTTGCATATCAAACTGCTAAAGAAAATTTTATACGAAAAGGAAATAACAGAGTAATTCTTGCAACCGACGGTGATTTCAATATCGGCCCGCGCTCAGAAAGCGAACTTGAAAACCAAATAACTGAGGCGCGTGATTCCGGAGTATTTTTGAGCGTATTAGGATACGGTATGGGCAACTATAAAGATTCAAAAGTACAAACTCTTGCCAATAAAGGCAATGGCAACTATGCCTATATTAACGATTTGCTTGAAGCCAAAAAAACGCTCGTAAAAGAATTTGGCTCCACGCTGTTTACCGTAGCCAAAGACGTTAAACTTCAGGTAGAATTTAATCCGGCGCACGTGGCGGCATACCGCCTTATAGGCTATGAAAAAAGGAATCTTAATACTCAGGATTTTAACGACGATAAAAAAGATGCCGGAGAAATCGGCGCGGGTCATAGAGTTACTGCGATATATGAAATTATTCCGGTCGGAGTCAAAAGTAAATTTATGCCTGATGTTGAGTCTCTTAAATATACAAAAACGGCTTCGGCAGACGGCAGCTCGGACGTGTTAACTTTAAAATTGAGATATAAAGAGCCCGATTCAGACACAAGCAAACTTATGGAAAAGCAGCTCAAGCAAACGGATTATATTCCGTTTGAAAAATCCTCTGATGATATGCGTTTTGCAGCAAGCGTAGCGCAGTTTGGACAGATACTCAAAAACAGCGAATACAAAGGAGAAATGACGGTTGAAGAAGTTATAAACACGTCAAAAAAAGCCAAAGGCCCGGACTACGAAGGCTACAGATCAGATTTTATAAAAATGGTTGAAATGTACCAAATACTAAAATAAAACATAAAAAGCCAAAAGCCCCGGCAAAACAAACCGGGGCTTTTTCTGCGACTTATTATAGCAAAGAGAATATTATATTGTTATAATATAAAAACAGTAATTATGGGGGTATTATATGCCGTATAAAACGATTTCTATCGACGAGAAGAGATTAACAATAATGGGCGTTGTTTTTCCTGATATTAAGGCTTTGCGCAGCGCAGCCGATGCTATCGGTTCTAACATGTTTGAAGGCTTTGAGCCAACGGCAAAGAGTGTGGTTTTTATAAGAGATTATATTTTGGGTAAAATATCATTACAACATCTTATAAAGATAGCAAAAGATAAATCATATGAATAACTCCTACGAATATATTGACCCGGATCATGTTTATACTGACGCTAAAACGGGAGTTTTGCGAAATCTCGGAGATATTGACGATAAAAACGCTTTATCTTTTTTTGAAAGCGCCGCCGTTGCAAAACGCGCAAGCCAACTTAAAGACAAACCTCTAAAAATCAAAAACTCCCATTCTCTTATTGAAATCCACAAGTTTTTATTCCAAGACGTATATGAATGGGCGGGAAAAGTCAGAACTGTTGAAATCAGCAAAGGCGATAAAGGTTTTTTACCGACAAGCCGTTTTGATACCGGTTTTTCTCATATTGACATTTTGCTTGAAGAGTATAGAAAACTTCCTGCAAATTATAAAATGCAAATTGCGCATAAACTTGCAGAGATTTTAGACGCAGTCAACTTTTTACATCCTTTCAGAGAGGGTAACGGCAGAGCGCAAAGAGAGTTTATAAGAACTCTTGCCATTGAAAAGGGAATTGATTTGCATTTAAATCCTCCGGACAATAAAGACGTTTATGAGCGTTATATGAGCGGTACAATAAACGGCGATATCAAATCGCTTGCCGACTTAATATCAAAACTTGCCGGTAAGTAGTCCTCTCTAAAACCCCTTTTGCAGTCATTAAACTACTTTGAATTTAATATAACTTCGGCTAATTTGCAATGCCACTGCAAATTAGCCGAAAGTATTAAGACAAAATGAAAATGTTTTTACGCAGTATAAAGTCGCTATGCCAAATAATTATTTATCCCGCCCGCCTTTTTCTTTTTAAATTTTATATATGAGAACGGATATAAAACGGCGCCTGCCCAAATGAATGCTACGGCTATGATATTTTGCGTTGGGAAATGTTCCCTGAAAATAAAAATGCCAAAAAGAAACTGCAAAAGAGGGCTTATAAACTGTATGAAACCCAAAGCCGAAAGAGGCAGATATTTTGCGCTTTTGGCAAATAAAAACAGCGGCAGCGCCGTCACGCCGCCGGCTAAAAACAACAAGATATATTCATATAATTGCAGGTCAAAAAGGTAAGTTATCCCCTGTTTTGGAATAAACAATAATACAAACGCTATCGGAACTGCGATAAACGTTTCCGCCGTAAGGCTTTCCAAAGCGTTAAGGCGTACATTCTTTTTTATAAGTCCGTAAAAAGCAAATGAAAGCGCAAGGCTTAAAGATATAAAAGGCGGTTTGCCTGAAAAAATCGTAATAAGGACTATGCCGAAAGCTGCAAGCCAAAAAGCCGTTTTTTGCAGCGCGTTCATTTTTTCGCGCAGAAAAAGTACTCCTAAAACTATTGAAAAAATGGGGTTTATGAAATATCCCAAAGACGCTTCAATAATGTGTCCGGAATTTACAGCCCAAATATATATTCCCCAGTTTCCTGTGATTAAAACTGCCAAAGCAATAACTTTAACGGCAACTTTTTTGTTCTTAAAACACAAAATCCAGCGCAAATTTTTTTGAATTATGAGCAGCGGCGCCATAATGACAAAAGCAAAAACAACGCGCGCCGTAAGTATGTGTACAGAGTTTACGTTCGAAAGCATCTTCCAGTAAAATGGAATAATCCCCCAAAGAATATAAGCGCACAAAGCATATATGACACCTTTTGAAGCGGAAGAAAATTTTTGCATGATGAGGCCTACTATACCATTTTGATAAATCAAATGTAAAGACAGCGAATAAAAATAACACGACAAACGCATGAAAATCTATGTTTTT
>JAISDI010000152.1 GCA_031264895.1 Endomicrobium sp.
CGCGTGGGTTGTGGAAAATTGCCGGGAGGGATACGCTGTAGGCGCCTAAAGCCTGTGAAAATTTATTTTTGTACACTATTGCCGCATTGCCGGCGATCAGCGTTTTGTTTTCACGGGATTTCAGGCTTTCTATGAAAGAATCTATATTTTTTACTATGATTTTTTTACCGCTTTTTATAAACACTTCATTTCTCAGCGCGTCTATTGCCGGAACTATTTTAATTCCTTTTATGTCCGGCGCTTTTTTTAAAATTGTCAGCGAATCTATGGCCGCGACGGGCTTGTTTAAACTTTGGGCAACGGTTTTTACGGCTGTCATTCCTACTCTTATTCCGGTAAAACTTCCGGGACCTGCAGATACGGCGAACTTATCTATACTATTATACGTGTTTCCCGTATCTTCAAGAATACGTTCCATAGCGTTAACCAGCATTTCGGAATGGATGTGTCCGCAATCGTAAAAAAATTCCGCAACTGTTTTATTGTCTTCGTTTAAAGCTATACTGAAAGTTTTCCCAGACGTTTCTACGGCTAAAATTTTCATTTTCTTTTCTCTATTTTTATTTTTCTCTTATCTCCGAAGCTTTCTATTTCCACGCTCCACGTATTGTCATTTTGCGCGCCGACAAGTCTGTCAGCCCATTCCACAACGGCAATATTTCCGCTGAAAAGATACTCTTCGATTCCCAAATCCCAAACGGACGCGGGATTTAATCTGTATAAATCCAGATGATACAAACTGCATTTGTCTGCATTATATTCGCTTACCAGAACAAAACTTGAACTTCTTGCAAAACCTTTATTGCCGAAAGCGCGCGCTATGCCCTGCGTAAAAGTCGTTTTCCCGCTGCCGAGTTCGCCTTTTAAAAAAACTATATCGCCTTTTTTAAGTTTTTTTGCAAACTTTTCGCCCAGCTCTCTTGTGCGTTCGGGAGTTTCCGTCAAAAAAATTTTTGATTTAGAAATGTTTATATCCGCAATATTTTGTTTTTTCTTCTTTTCCATTATTAAAATATTTAACCTTTTTCGAATTATTTATAATTCCTATATAAGAAACCGAAGGCGCAAGCTTTTTTATAAGTCTGGCCTTTGAAGCGGGCGCGGTAAACACAAGTTCAAAATCTTCTCCGCCGTATAATGCAAACTCTTTGCGTTTGCGCGCGTCAAATATTCTTTTAAGCGGCTCGGACAGAGGAATTCTTTCGATATAAATATTTGCGCCTTTTTCGCCGGCTTTTGCAATTAAATCGACGGATATGTAAAGTCCGTCGGAAGCGTCTGTCATGGCGGTAATATGTTTTGCTATTTTATTTGCCTGCGTTAAACGGGCTTGGGGCAGATTATGTCTTGAAATCAAATATTTTTGATCTTTGTTAAAATCGTACTTTGCTCCGTATTTCGTAAGCAAATCTAATCCTGCCGCAGAATCTCCGAAAGTATTTGTAACTCCTATAAAATCGCCGTTTTCCGCGCCGTTTCTGCCGACTATATTTTTACCGCCTTCGCCGACAACGGTAACGGATATTACCAATTTCTCGGATTTTACCGTATCTCCGCCCGCTATGACCGCGCCATATTTACAGCAAGCTTTTTTCATGCCTTCATAAAGTTTCTTGATATAACTCACTGGAACATTTCCCGGACAGGCAAGCCCCACAAAAACATATTTGGGTTTAACTTCGCCCATAGAGGCTATGTCGCTTACGTTTACTTCAACGGCTTTCATGCCTAAATCAAAAGCGGAAATCCAATCCTTTTTGAAATGCACGTCTTCTACGAGCATATCTTTAGTCACGCATATGTTTGAACGTCCCGCTTTAAAACAAAAACAATCGTCGCCTGCAGCAAAAATTATATCTTTGCCCGACACATTTGCCGAAAACCGTTTTTTTATTATATTTATAAGCCCGAATTCGCCTAAAGATTCAATATTTTTCATAGCGGTAAAATTATACTAAATTTAAAAAATTAATTTTTTGCTATAATAACACAAATTAAAAACAGGAGGATTGAGTATGAACGTTTACAAAGACACGTTTCCGAATGATGAAACAAAAAAAATCATTAAAACTTCTATTACCATTGCCGTAGTGGTACTGATTTTAGGAGCCGCATGGGGAAGCTTTTTTCAGGTTCC
The DNA here is from genome assembly GCA_031264895.1 of Endomicrobium sp. Taxonomy (GTDB): domain Bacteria; phylum Elusimicrobiota; class Endomicrobiia; order Endomicrobiales; family Endomicrobiaceae; genus Endomicrobium_B. The sequence continues at coordinate 2,138 of JAISDI010000152.1, forward strand.
GGTAGGTTATGTCGGGGTTCGTATCAACATTTTTTCCGGTCAAACCGAATCTTTTGCAAGAGGCGTTTATTTAAAAGTTCCTGTAATGCACAAAGTTGTAAACTATGACGTAAAAACGCAAAGACAGGAATTTAAAGCAAATTCCGCTTCAAAAGATTTGCAGGCCGTACATGCGATAATAGTCGTAAATTTCAGACCGGACTACAGTAAAGTAAACGATATTCACACCAATATAGGAAGCGATTATCAATGGAAAGTTATAGAACCGGCCGTACATGAAGCCGCAAAAGCAGCAATCTCAAAATTACCGGTTGAAATGGTTGTCGTAGAACGCGAAAACCTGCGCGCCGCTATAGAAGAAAGGCTCTCGGAAAAACTTAAGGATTACAATATAATTATTGAAAACGTAAGCATAACGAATATAGACTTTTCAAACGAGTTCAACAGGGTCGTAGAAGAAAAACAGATAGAAG
>JAISDI010000181.1 GCA_031264895.1 Endomicrobium sp.
GACCGGCGGTTTTACGCATCTTGAACCGTAACTTTGTACCCACGCATTTGACGTAAAATGAAAACCTTTGAGCATCTCGCCGAAATATTCGACCATATCGTTTCTTTCCGGTTCGCCGTGAACCAAAACGTCAAGTCCGGTTTCTTCCTGAAAAGATACGCAATCGTCTATATATTTTTTTATGCCGGTTTCGTATTCTTCAAGCCCGATAGTTCCTTTTTTGTAATCTCTTCTAATGCGGCGTATGTCGTCGGTTTGCGGGTAGCTTCCGATGGTCGGTGTGGGAAGAAGAGGAAGATTTAAATTGTTTTTTTGAAGAGGATTTCTTTCTTCAAAGCTGCCTTCGCGTTCGAATTTTTTAATGTTTTGCAAGCGTTCACAAACGGAAATATCGTTGATTTTGTCCGAGTTTTTCTTTTCTTCTATCGAATCTTCATTTTGTTTAAGAAAAGTTTCTTCGCTTTCTGACAACGGAATCTTATGAAACAATTTTGAAATAAGCGCCGTTTCTTTTACTTTTTCATAAGCGAAACTGAGCCAGCGGTTTATATCGCCGTCAGGTTCATTTTGTATTGTGTAGGGAACATGCAAAAGCGAACAGCTTGTAGATACGATAATATCGGACTGCGGTACGATTTCGGCTATTTTATTTAATAAGTTTACGCTGCCTTTGATATCGTTGATCCATATATTTCTGCCGTCAACTATTCCTGCGACAAGTTTTTTTGAATTTAAGTTTTTGAGCGTTTCGATATTTTTTTTGCCGTAGACAAAGTCCAGCGCTATAGCCCAGATCTTTGTTTGCGCAAGAACTGGAACGGCTTGCGCCGAATGTTCAAAATAAGAGCTGACTATAATTTTTATTTTATCGTTTACCGAAGACAATAAAGAATATGCGGTTTTTAAAAGAGTTAATTCCGTGTTTGTCGTATCTTTTACAAAAAAAGGTTCTTCGAACTGAACGTATACGACATCGTCCAAATTGGAAATTTCAATCAAAAGTTCTTTGTATACGGAAAGAATTTCGCCGAAATACGCGTGATATGCGCGTCCTTCTTTATTTTTTGATAAAGCCAAAAACGTTACCGGGCCTATGATATTTATTTTCGGAGTTATGCCGAGCTTTTTTGCTTCTTTGTATTCCGATATGATTTTTGAAGAGTTGAGCGAAAATTTCATATTGCCGTCTAATTCCGGAACAATATAATGGTAGATTGTGTTAAACCATTTTGTCATTTCCAGCGCCGGAATTTCGTTTGTTCCGCGCGCCATCGCAAAATAGCGGTCAAGCTCATTTTCAATATGCCTAAACCTTTCCGGAACAGCGTTTAACATTACGGCTGTGTCGAGCATATTGTCATATAAACTGAAATCGTTAACGCTCACAAGGTCAATGCCGCTGTTTTTTTGGCAAATCCAGTTTGTCTCCCGTATTTTTGAGGCGGTTTCCTGCAGTTGTGAAGGCGTGATTTTGCCCGACCAGTAACTTTCTAAAGCTTTTTTTAATTCCCTTTGTTCCCCAATTCTGGGGAAACCCGTAACAAGCGTTTTAATCGACATAAATTTCTCCTTTTGTTTGCGCGACAAAATTTGTTAATTGCTGCTATGGCATTCGGGCTTAGAGCTTATCATTTAAGATTTCTCAATACCGCAGCGCGACTGCGCCTGATTCTCACAGGACTTCCCCATATACTGCTAAACCGATAATTAGTAGGTAGTAATGAGTAATTAATTAACGGCAACGACGACCACCCCGTCAGAGCCTTTGGCTCTGCCACCCCTCCGTAGAGGGGAATTACGGCAACGGCAAGAAACAATGCCGTTTCTTTGTCTTTCTAGCTTGCCGTACGCTAGTACTAAGACTTTGTGCAAGGCTGAATTATGTATTGCGACGGGAAGACAAACTGTTTTATTGTTTCCATGTCTGCTTGGCTTAAAAGTTCTTTGTCAAAAGTGGTTCTGAAAAGATGAGGAACTTTTGAACTCTTTATTATTGCAACCGAACTTTCGATTTTATTTAAATCTCCTTTGTAAAAAAGATTGTACTTTTGTAAAGGAGATTTTATGTCCATGGCTATAAAATCGATCAGATTTTCTTTTATAAGATCTTCCAAAACATGCGGGTTTGTTCCGTTTGTGTCAAGTTTTACCGCGTACCCGTAATTTTTAATACGTTTTATAAAATCCTTTAAATCTTTTTGAACGGTCGGTTCGCCGCCCGTTACCACTACGGCCTGCAAAAGATTACGCCGTTTTTCCAAAAATGCAAAAAATTCGGTTTCATTTAAAATAGGTTCAAACATGTCCGGATATACAAGCTGAGGGTTATGGCAGTAAGGACAAACCATATTACAGCCCTGCGTAAAAATTATAGCCGCCATTTTTTCCGGATAGTCTATTAAAGATAATTTTTGTATCCCGCCAATATTCAAAACAGATTTCATCCTTGGTGCTAGCGCACAGCAAATTAGAAAGACAAAAAGCAACTGCAACGGCTAAAGACAACATGGATTCCCTGTAACAGATTCAGGGAATGACGACAAAGACAACGGCAATTATACCGTCCAAGACAACTTGTCTCGGCAGCCCCGACAGTCAAAGACTGTCGGGGCTGCCTTTTTTGTCGTAGTAGTGTCTTTAATTACTAATTACTAACTACTCATTACTAATTATATTTACTTACAGGGGCAGTAATTTTTACGGATTTTGAATTCTTCTTTTTTGCCTTCATTCCACAATGCTACCGGACGCAAATAGCCTACTACTCTTGAATATACTTCGCATTTTGTGCCTTCTACGTTTGCTTTCTGCTCTTTTAATTCGGAAATTTTTTCCGCAATTTCGTTTCTTGTCATGATTACTTCCTCCTTTAATATACAATAATTAGTAATTTATAGAATCCAAGCAAACTACTTTTTATCTGCATTACTAATTAATTATTAACTGCTAATTGCCTTTCGAGCGCTTCTATTTGTTCGTTTAGGGCGTCCGCTTTTTTCTGTTTGCATTTCGGGCATTCGGCATGTTCGCCCTCAAGGTAACCGCATACGGGACATACGCTGAAAGTCGGCGTAATTGAAAAATACGGCAGACTGTAATTTTCACATACGGTTTTTATGAACTCTTTTAAGCTGACCGTATCTTTTATTCTTTCGCCCATAAAAATATGTATGACCGTTCCGCCGGTATATTTCGTCTGCATCGCGTCCTGCAGGTCGAGGTTTTCAAAAATGTCGTCCGTATAATTTACGGGCAGCTGGCTTGAGTTTGTATAAAAAGGCGTATTGCCGTTAATGTTTGCCGTAATTATTTCGGGATATTTCTGTTTGTCGAGCCTCGCAAGCCTGTAAGACGTGCCTTCTGCCGGCGTAGCTTCAAGATTATAATTGTTTCCGGTTTCTTCTTGATATGAAATCAATGTTTCTCTCATGAAATCCAAAACTTTTTCGCCAAAAGCTTTTCCCTTGGTACTTCCCACGTCCTGTCCGAAAAGATTTAGACATGCTTCGTTTAAACCCACAATGCCTATTGTAGAAAAATGATTTTTCCAATATTCCCCAAAACGTTCCCTGACAATTCTAAGATAAAAGCTCATATATGGATAAAGATTTCCGGCGGTAAATTTTTCAAGCACTTTTCTTTTTATTTCAAGGCTTTCTTTGGCAATGTCCATATTGTTTTTCAATATTTCAATAAAATCGGTTTCATTTTTTGCAAGATAGCCGATCCTTGGCAGATTTATAGTAACAACGCCTATGGAACCCGTAAGCGGAGCCGCGCCAAACAGTCCGCCGCCGCGTTTTTGCAGTTCGCGGTTATCTATGCGCAGACGGCAGCACATGCTTCTTGCGTCTTCGGGTTTCATGTCCGAATTTATGAAATTTGCAAAATAAGGTATGCCGTATTTTGCCGTAATGTCCCAAAGCGCGCTGATATTTTTGTTGTTCCAATCAAAATCTTTTGTAATATTGTAAGTAGGTATCGGAAAAGTAAAAACTCTTCCTTTTGCGTCGCCGTCAAGCATGAGTTCCAAAAAAGCCTGATTCAATATGTCCATTTCTTTTTGAAATTCGCCGTAAGTTTTGTCCATGCGGTTTCCGCCGATTATCACCGGCTCGCTTTTATAGTGCGGAGCCACAGTCAAATCCATGGTAAGATTCGTAAAAGGCGTTTGAAATCCCACTCTTGTAGGGACGTTTACATTAAACAAAAATTCTTGCAGCGCCTGTTTAACTTCGTCATAAGACAGCTTGTCATAATAAATGAAAGGAGCAAGCAAAGTATCGAAATTTGAAAAAGCCTGCGCGCCCGCGCTTTCTCCCTGAAGAGTATAGAAAAAGTTGACTATTTGCCCTAAAGCCGTACGGAAATGTTTTGCGGGTTTTGCTTCTGCTTTGCCTAAAGCGCCTTTAAAACCGCTCAGCAATAAATCCTGTAAATCCCAGCCAACGCAGTATGCGCCCAAAAGACCCAAATCGTGAAGATGCAGATCGCCGCCGCTGTGCGCTTTGCGGACATTTTCCGGATAAATTTTGTTAAGCCAGTAAACTTTGCTGACTTCCGAAGAAATATAATTGTTCAGCCCTTGCAGCGAATAAGACATATTGCTGTTTTCGTTTACCTGCCAATCTATTTTTTTTAGGTACTGTTCCACGAGGTCAACGTTAAAAGCCGAAGTTATTTCCCTTATTTTGCTGTGCTGGTCGCGGTACAAAATATAAGCTTTTGCGGTTTTTTTGTAAACTGAAGAAAGCAGAACTTCTTCAACAATATCCTGCACTTCTTCAACCGTAGGTTTTCTGTCGTCTATAGCGTCCTGTAAAAGAGACATAGCTTTAAGAGTAAGTTTGTCGGCAATGTCTTGGCCAAATTCTCCGGTCGCCTGCCCTGCTTTTGCAATAGCCGTCGCTATTTTTTTAGGGTTGAACGCTTCTACCATAGCGTTTCTTTTTACTATCGCGCTAAAAAATTCTTCATTTTCCATATTTTTCTCCCGTGAAATAAAAAACTCATTCCTATAATGCAGAGGAATGAGGCTGTACCCGTTTTGCGACCTCAAATAATAAAAGTTTAAGTTATTGTCCGCGATAACTTAACCTTTTGCCCTATTCCGGCAATCTTTTTGGCAGGTCTTCTGGCTTGGGAATAATAAATGTATAAACTCCGCATTTAACCTACTTACCGCGCCTTCCCGCCTGATAAAAAATCAGGCAGTGGCTGACTTTGCGGCTTTCGTTTTCCCCTTACAGCATCGGGAATGCTTCCGATTTTCACGGAATTTCCTGTTAGGCTCTTTAAAGAGCGCCAAAAAGATAAAATCTATATGTTGTATGTCAAAACCCAAAAACTACAACTAATGCTACATTATTAAAATAATAATGTCAATCAGCGCACGAACACGGCAAGTTAGAACGGCAACGGCAGACCGGACAGAAATTAAGCGGACAATGCAAAAGAGGTACAAACAATTTGTGGGTATGGTTATCAGAAAGGGCGGGGCTAAAAATTTACTCAATTATATATAAGGAGTTTAGCGCCTTTAAGCGCCGTATGTGATTTTTCAATTAAAACTTTTATAAGCTCTTCTTTATGCGGCATTGAAAAAAACTCCTTTGTTGACTACTTCATTATAAAAAGAATAGTTTTTTTCCAGTTCTTGCCTTGTCATTGGGTGCAAATCGAGAACAATGCCGTAATCGTATTCTAATTTAGAGACTATTTCCCAAACAGCCCAACGCATTTTTTTATTTTTTGCATCAAGGATTATAACAATATCTAAATCGCTTTCAGGGGCAGGCTGACCGTTTACATAAGAACCGAAAATATATAACCCTTCAAAATCCTTAAAGGATTTTGAAAGAAGAGAATTCAATTCTTTTACAAGTTTATTTATTTTTTCAGTCATAACGGCCTCTCTGCCTTTAACCCAAAAATTCCACTAAAGCTTTCTAAAAACTATCTTTTTTCCTTTGTCGTCATCCCAGAGTGTCTTTGTCGGGGATTGATCCACTTTCGTCGTAAAACAAAAACTTCTTTAGTAAAAATGCCCGATTACAAATTTCGGGCATGACGAACAGTATTTTAGAAAAACCTATTTATTACCTTTATTCCTATGCTTTTTTGACCTTTTTTATTTTGCATAACTCATTGTGTTTTCAATCTATTATTCTTTATTATTTTTAATGGTTTCCATTAGACAACTTTAACTCTAATGGAATATCCGGTTTTAATTATAGCATAATACAAAAAAGCTTCAAAAGAAGAAAATACGGATAAATAACCACAAATGGGTTTCTCTAAAACCGCTAAAAAAATTAAATCCAGAATTGTCATTATAACCTGACTTTCCAACTTAGGTCACCAACTTGTTTATCGTCAAATTCCCCTTTAAAAAAATGAATTTCTGGTTTTTCAAAAGAGGGAATTTCTGGATTTGAGTTAAAAGAGGTTTGTGCGGTTTTGAATTAAAATTTGATTGCGTCAATCGTGTCTTAGGGCGTCTATTGGGTTTAGCAGAGAAGCTTTTCTGGCGGGCCATACTCCGAAGATTAGGCCGGTGAAAGCGGAAAAGCAGAAAGCCAGCGTTACCGAAAACGACGTTATTGACGTTGTCCAGCCTGCTACCTTGCTTATTATCAGCGATATGCCTGAACCGAAAATTATTCCGATAATTCCTCCTGTGCAGCATACCACTACCGACTCTATTATAAACTGGAAAAGAATGTCGGCATTATTTGCGCCGATTGCTTTTCTGAGTCCTATTTCTTTTGTTCTTTCCGAAACGGAAACGAACATTATGTTCATAATTCCTATACCGCCTACAAGAAGGCTTATAAAAGCTATGGAGCCTAAAAGCAGCGAAAAGGCGGTTGCCATTGAAGACATTGTTTCCTGCATTTCCGCCATATTTCTCACTCTTACGGCGTCGTTCTGGTCTGCAGGGAATCTGTGCGTAAACAAAAGCCGCTGCACTATGTCGTCGGCAACTTCGTTCATGTCAACGCTTTCTTTTACCTGTACGTCCATGCTGTTTAAATACTCGGTTCCCAAAACTCTGTACATTGCGGAGTTCAGCGGGATAATTACTTTATCGTCTTCGTCTCTCCAGCCGCTAGAACCTTTTACCGGAAGAACGCCTATCACCTGAAAATCTATTCTGTCAATTTTTACATATTCTCCTATCGGGTCGAAATTCTCGTCGCCCCATATCTCTTTTATCACCGTTTTGCCAAGCAGCACGATTCTTTTTTTCTCGGTATTTTCCTGTTCCGTAAAAAATCTTCCTATTTCCGGACGGGAATTTCTCATTTCGGCATAATCAACCGATACGCCTTCAAGCCTTGTGTTGTAATTGTTGCCGTTTGCGACAACCTGTATTCTGCCGTTTGCATAACCCGTTATACCGGCAATGCCCGGAACGTTTCTTTTTAAATCGGCAATATCTTCATGCAGAAGGCGCATTCTTGAGCCGGCTTCCGAAGCAATGCCGCCTCTTTGCGCTCGTCCGGGAAAAACAAGAAGCAGATTCGAACCCAAACTTGCAACTTGATCTTCAATGGCTTTTTGCGCGCCGCTTCCTACGGCAAGCATAGAAATCAAGCTTGCCACGCCTATCATAACCCCGAGTATTGAAAGCACCGAACGCATTTTGTTGCCCACAAGCGAACGGAAAGCCTGAAGAAAATAATCTTTAATTCTAAAAAGTGAAAATGCTTTATGTTTAAAAGCCTGCGGGTCTTTTCCGTCTTTTTTATCGCCGGCTTCAGTCTTTTTTTCGTCGGAAATAACAATGCCGTCCTGCACTTTTATCGTCCTTGTGGCATAAGCGGCAAGTTCCGGCTCATGAGTTACCATTACTATCGTTATGCCGGAATCGTTTAAATCTTTTAATATCTGTATAATTTCTTTTGTGGATTTTGTGTCTAAATTCCCTGTAGGTTCGTCGGCAAAAATTATAAGAGGCTTATTTATAAGCGAACGCGCAATGGCGACTCTCTGCTGCTGTCCGCCGGAAAGTTCGTTCGGGCGATGGTTCATTCTGTCGTTAAGACCGACAAGCTGTAGAAGTTTTGCGGGATTTTCATGATTTTGTTCGTCTTTCGAATTTGAGTATATCACCGGAAGAGAAACGTTTTCAACGGCGGTAAGTTTTGAGAGAAGATTGAACTGCTGAAAAATAAAACCAAGATAACGGTTTCTTAAAGCGGCAAGTTCGTCGTCGCTGTATTTTGATATTTCTATTCCGGCAAGCTTAAAAGAGCCGGAACTGGGCTTATCAAGAAGACCTAATATGTTTAAAAGCGTCGACTTTCCGCTTCCGGAAGGCCCCATTATCACCACGAACTCGCCCTGCGATATTTCAAGATTGATTCCGTGAAGCACCGGCACGTCAAGCTTTTCAAGATGGTACGTTTTTTTCAGGTTTTTTAATTCTATTACTTTCATTTTACCTGCTCATAAACGATTTTGTTTTTTCTTTCGCTTTTTCTTTAAGCATAACGGCGGTTTCGCCCTGTTGAAACCCGGTAAGAATTTCGGCGTATTTGCCGTCCGTTACGCCCGTAGTTATGGTTCTTACTTCCAATATCTGCTTTCCGTTTTTTACGGCTTTAACCGTCAGCATTTTTTTTCTGCTTCTTTCTTTGATGAAATTGGCCGGTATTGACCATGCGTCTTGTTTGGATTCCGCAGTTACGGTTATAGTCGCGGTCATGCCTGCTCTGAAAACTTGCGGCTTTTTAACGGGCCTTATTTTTACGGTATATACGGTAACATTGCTTACTACAGTCGACTCGTATGCGATATGTTCGACTATGCCGTTAAACGTCTCGTCGGGATAAGCGTCAAGAGACATTCTTAAAACGTCTCCGATTTTTATATATTTTAAATCAGTCTCGTCGACGTTTGCTTCGACTATCAAATCGTCCGCCATAACAAGTATTGCGTCCGCCGCGCTTATCGTCTGGCCGGGTTCATTGCTTCTCAATATGATAAATCCGTCCATCGGGGCGACTATCGGGGTAGGTTTGTATATGGTCTGCCATCTTTCGTATTCATCTTGGCTTATGGCTCTTGCCGCGTCGACCATAGCGGCTCTTTCGGCGGAACTCATCCATACTATTACCTGTCCCTTTTTTACCGCAACGCCTTCTTCGACAAGAATTTCCTCTATTCTTCCGGCAAACGGAGGTTTTATTTCCAGCCTATTTCTCGGGCGCACTTCGCCGGTTTCCCTGAACTCTACGTGCAGATCCCTTTGTTCAAGTTTTGCTTCTTTTTCAATGACCGGCTTCGAAGGTCTAAATATTAAAAATGCGCCGATACCTGCCGCAATAATAATTACTAAAATGACAAATAGTTTTTTCATAAATTATTTTCCGGGCCAAACGAACCCATCTCCTATAAAGTTGTGCCATTTTGCTTTTTCAAGCGCCGCTGACTTTCTGGCGTCTAAAAGCGTTCTCTGCGAATTTATATAATCGTTTTCTATGGAATACCAGTCTTGATAAGTGGATAAGCCGTTAACGTATTTTCTTTGCGAAATTTCAGCCTGCTGCTGCGAAGCAGACAAATAATGTTCTCTTACGGCAATATTTTCAACGGCGTCCGTCACTCCGTTATAATATGCCGCTGCGCCGGCTTTAAGCGAATTGCCTACGCTTTTCAAATTTTCTTCTGCAATTTTCAGCTGGTTTACGGCTGTCTTTGTGTCCGCAGTTCTCGTTCCTCCGGTAAACAAAGGATATGAAACGGAAAGTCCCGCGTCCCAACTGTCCCTGTCGGGCGCCCATTCATTGTCTGAACGTCCTAAACTTCCCGTTAAACTTACCGTCGGCCACCACACGCTTTTTGCCTTTGCTGCCTGCGCTTCATAGACATCAATATTATATTGCGCCGACAAAAATTCCGGTATTTTAGCGATAAGGTCATTGTAGTCGGGCTTTATGATATTTCTTTCGTTTAAAATCAGTTTTTCGCCGGTTTCAAGAAGAATGTCATCTTTTCTGCCGATGGCTTTAAGTAAAGAAGCGGAAACGGTTTGCGCATATCTTTGCGCTTTTCTTAAATCGTAAGCTGAAAGCTCAACGTCGGCTTCAACTCTTCTTAGAGACCCTATATCGACATTTCCTGAATTGTATTTCAGCTTTATCATATCTTTGTTTTCGGTTCTTCTTTCAAGGATTCTTTCTGAAAGCTCGATGGTTTCGTAAGCCCACATAAGATTTATATATTGAGTCGCGGCTTCGTATGCGGCGTCCGACACCGTTCTGTCATAACCTGCCTGCGCGGCTTTAAGTTCGGCTGATTTTTGTTTTACGTCATTATAAGTATTGAATCCCGAAAAAATTGAAAGGCTGGCGTTTAAACCGTAAGAATAATTTTTTGAAAAGTTTCCGTCATTTTCTCCCTGGGAAGCGTTTGCGCGAAAAGAAATGTCGGGCATGTATCCGCTTAATGCCCGGTTATAAGCTTGTTTTGCATTGTCAAGTTTGAGTTTTGCCGTTTGGATTGACGGGTTTTTTTCATTTGTCTGCCGTACTATAGTTTCCCAATCGATTTTTTCGGCGGTTGAATGAGATGAAGCGGAAATTACCAGAAATAAAATAAAAACAAGTTTTTTCATATTTTCCTAAACGAAACGAAATAATGATTTATTGCATGTCTTTGATAAGCATCAATTATACAATATAAAAGTGCACATTGTAATGTTTTTGTTAAAAATTCACACGAGAACCGCATGAAAACATATGTTTTCATGCGGTTCTCGTGCCATTCCAGTATGCCGCCTGCAAAAGCAAATCCTGTCAAATCATTAAGAAAAGACACCGAAACAGTAAAAGAAAAAGAATTGAAATATCATTAAGAAAAGGCACCGAAAAAGAGAGTTGTTTTGTCGTTAAGATTTTAAAAGAAAAGAAGGAGTTTAGTAGCAGGCAGTGTCGT
>JAISDI010000195.1 GCA_031264895.1 Endomicrobium sp.
TTTACTAAAGATGTTTTTGTTTTACGACGAAAATGGATCCCCGACAAAGACTCTCGGGGATGACGACAAAGAAAAAAAGATGGTTTTTAGAAACCTCTAATGGAATATTTGGGTTTAATAAATTATTAATTTATTTGTAAAAAACTACAAAATAAGGATACAAAAATGAAAAAATTTATAGTATTTATTCTGTTTGCTATTTTTATTTTACCTTCATGCGGAAGAAAAATAGCCGTAAAAGCAAGCGGTATTTATCCTCAGTTCATTGCGGATAAATATGTAAAAAAATACACTTTATTGATTCCGGAAAAAACATCAAGGGACTATTTATTATTTATGTCAACAATGCCTTATATAATTTTTGCTTTATTTTTGAACGGTTATGAATTCAGAGGATTTAACAATGCCGATGAAACGGACGCTCCTATCGCAATAGCCATAGCGCTCAGTTATAATAGCCAAACATATTGGTCTTCGCAATTGGATTTGACGAGAATTGTAATCGTAGATAAAGTTTCAAAAAACAGACGAACAATTACATTTGCGGCCTTTGACAATAAAACAAAAGAAGCTTTATGGAATACAAGATTAACCGGCTGGGGCAGGATAATAACCGGTAATGAAAAACTTGAAATTCCTGCGATACTGTCTCTCGGATTTCAAGCCATAGGCAAAGACAAAACACGTTTAATTACTGCTTATCCAAACACAAAGGCATTTATCAAAAGATATAAAAGTTTTACAGAAGACAGCATCAAATATTTTAATGAGTTGACCAATGACAAAGAAATATGATGTAAGCAAAGATAACAAACCTTGATAAGTCCTGATTATTTTTGAGCTTATAAAACACAAACGCGGGCGCAAATACGGAAACAAGAAAGTCATAAAAAATTTATTTTCCGGCTAGTTCAAAACTTTTTTATCGAACCATTTGTCTTTCATTACAAGCTCATACATTACTTTTTCTACGGAAAATAAAAGTTTTCCGTTTTCTCTGTTTATATCATAACTGCTATTTGAAGAATCTTTCCAATCCTGCCATGCGGCGCCCTCATTATTTATCAAATAAACCTGATCGCCTTCATACGACAGAAAAACGAATCTGTTATCGGTTTTTGAAAAAAGGCTTTTACCTGCGGAAGAATAAGGCGTTTCAATATTGAGAATATCAATTATTGTCGGTATTATGTCCAGCTGGCTTGCGAGTTTATCGCTTATTTCCGGTTTAAACAAAGACGGGCAATATATGACCATCGGGATCTTAAACGTTTTATCTATTTTTGTTTTTTCATATTTGCCGGATTGCCCTCCGACGCCGTAAGCCTGATGATCCGCGCACATTATAAAAACGGTATTTTCAAACCACGCCTCTTTTTTTGCCTGATTTATGAATTCTCCTAAAGCATAGTCGGCATAATACAATCTGTTCAAATAACCGGTCTTTTCAGTGCCGTCTTCGGGATACTTTTCCAAAGATTTTAAAACGGTTTTAGCGTATGGGATATGCGTTGTTGTGGTAAAATAAAAAGCAAAAAACGGTTTTTTAAGCATATTGACTTTCTTAAAGAAAAATTGAAGCCCGTCCAAGTCATAGCCTTTGCTTATATTTGCGTCATATTTGTTAAGAAGCGGTATATCCTGTTTACCGTAAGCCTCTTTAAAACCGAGATAATTCGCCAAAGCTATGGCATTGTCGGATTCTCTTTTATCGCCTTGAACAAAAATATTGTCATATCCGTTTTTCATAAGAATTACCGGAAGTTTTGTCTGTCCGAAATTTTCGAGGCCGTACCCCATATACGGAAGACCGGCAACATACGGAAAACTAAAAAAAACCGACATAAGTCCCATTATGCTGCGCTGTCCGTTAGCGTAAAACCTGTCGTACATTATTGAATCTTTTACCAATGCGTCAAAATTCGGCGTAACGCCGTAAGAAGTCTGCGCCATCGAATCTATATAATCTTTCTGCCAGCTTTCCAAAAGAATGATCACAATATTATAGCTTTTGCCGTTTACGTTAAATTCGGTTCTCTGCCTCATCAAAGGATAACTTTCATTTGGTATCATTTCCTCTTCATCAATGAGGTTAGCGGTTACCGTTTTCAGCGCTTCTTCAAAGGCGATATTTATTTTATTTGAGTCGGTTTTTGATCTTATGCTTATCAAAGACGTAAAAATGCCGTTAAGCTTCAATTCTCCGGCAATGCGGCCTTTTTTATACGCATCAGATATGGATAAAATTCTCTCCTGAAGACCTCCGCGCACGGCAATAATTATCAGGCAAATCAAAACCGGAAGCAATATAGAATTGAACAAAACTCTTCTGTCCGACGAAGTATAATATTTGTCGACGATCTTAAAAGAAAACCAAAATAATAAAACCGTAAAAACAAATATCGAAATCGTAACGAAAATAAAATCGCCGAATGCAAGGCTTACAAAGTAACTGAAGTGGCTTTTTGCCAGCAAAAATTCCGTGGTGAGATGTTTTTCAAAGATATTAAAATATATAACGTCCGCCGCAAGTATGAATAAAAAAACAAGGATCGAAGCATTGAGAAACGCGCAGTTTATCTTAATAAATAACTTTGAGTTGACGGGCAAATTTATTAAAAATAAAAAAGCCCCGCAAAACGTACAAATGGCAAAAATGTCAAAACGCATTCCTTCCAAAAGCGCATATAGAAATGCGCCGACTGTCATATCTTTGAAAAAAGAATGCGCCGATACGAATAATGCTATTCTTGCCAAAGAAAAAAGCGCTAAAAACAATAAAGCATATACTGCCGCAAGTTTAAGTCTGAAATAATTTTGATGCGTATGATTCATTTATAATACTTCCGTTTTGTTTAAATTTCACAGATCGAGCCGGATTTTTTTAATTTATGATCGGGTCTTTGCCTTTGCTTTTCCAGTATTCTGTCCGCGAGGACTTTTTGAACGCATGGATTTTAGGTCTAACATTTTGTCGCGTAGGGCGGCGGCGGTTTCAAAATCAAGGATGTCGGCGGCTTCTTTCATTCTTTCTTCGATATCTTTTATTACCGCGTCGATATTGCCCGGAGTTATATATTCTTTCTGCGTTTCTGCAACGGCCTCTGCGGCGTTTTCAGTCCTTGCAATGTTGCGGAATTCGTCAAGATCATGCACGGCTTTAATTATGGATCTCGGCGTTATTTTGTTTTGTATATTGTATTGCGTCTGCTTTTCGCGGCGTCTGTTCATTTCTTTTAAGGCTCTCTGCATGGAGCCGGTCATATTGTCGGCGTAAAATATTACCGTGCCGTCAACGTTTCTTGCCGACCTGCCGCATATCTGTATAAGAGTGGATTCGGAACGTAAAAAACCTTCTTTGTCGGCGTCAAGCACTACTACAAGAGAAACTTCCGGCAGATCAAGCCCTTCCCTCAAAAGATTGATGCCGACAAGCACGTCAAATTTTCCGAGTCTCAGATTTTTAAGAATTTCAATTCTATCTAAAGTTTCTATTTCGGAATGCAGATATTCGACTTTAAATCCTTTTTCTTTTAAATAAGCCGCCAAATCTTCAGACATTTTTTTTGTAAGCGTAGTAATAAGCGTTCTCTGCTTTTTTTCGACGCGCTTTTTTATTTCGTTCATCATATCCTGAATTTGTCCGTCGATGGGACGGACAATAACTTCAGGGTCAACCAAACCCGTCGGACGTATTATAAGATCGACTATGTGCCTTTTGCTTCTTTCCAGTTCGTAAACGCCCGGAGTAGCGGACACCATCATAAATTTTTTTATAAGTCTTTCAAATTCATTGAATTTTAACGGCCTGTTATCCAAAGCGGAAGGAAGCCTGAACCCAAAGTCCACAAGAGTTTGTTTTCTGCTTCTGTCGCCTTCGTACATGCCGCGTATCTGCGGAAGAGATATATGGGATTCGTCAGCTATAATCAAAAAATCGTCGTTTGCTTCGTGAAAATAATCAATCAGAGTAGATGGTCTTGCACCCGTCGGATTTCCGGCCAAATGTCTCGAATAATTTTCAATGCCGTGGCAAAATCCCGTTTCGGAAAGCATTTCCATATCGTATTTGGTTCTCTGCTCCAGCCTTTGCGCTTCTAACAGTTTTTTCTGCGAATTCAAAACGGCAAGTCTTTCGTCAAGTTCAGATTTTATGGTTTTTAAAGCGCTTTCGAGTTTTGGCTCAGTCGTTACAAAATGTTTTGCGGGATAAATATAAGTTCTGTCTTTTTTAGAAAGTATCTCGCCGGTCAAAGGATTAAATTCTTTTATGCTTTCGATAAAATCGCCGTAAAACTCTATTCTTACGGCTGTCTCGAGATAAGCCGGAAAAATTTCAACCGTATCGCCTTTGACCCTGAACCTGCCGCGGATAAATTCGATTTCGTTTCTTTCGTAATGGATAGCCACAAGTTCGTTTAAAAGTTCTTGTCTGGGCTTTTCGACGCCTGCAACAATTTCAACGCACATGTTGCGGTAATCCGACGGAGAACCCAGATTGTATATGCACGAAACGGAAGCCACGACAATAACGTCCTTTCTTTCAAGCAGCGAAGACGTAGCTTTAAGACGCAGCCTGTCTATGTGGTCGTTTATCGACGAATCTTTTTCTATGTAAGTATCGCTTGAAGGTATATAGGCTTCCGGCTGGTAATAATCGTAATACGATATGAAATATTCTACGGCATTATTCGGAAAGAAAGATTTAAACTCGGCGTATGTCTGCGCCGCAAGTATTTTATTCGGAGAAATTATCAGAGTAGGCTTTTGCAGTTTTTCTATGACGTTTGCCATAACAAAAGTTTTGCCCGAACCCGTAACGCCGAGCAAAACCTGCGCATTTATGCCGCCGGCATAATTGCGGCACAGTTCGTTAACCGCCTGCGGCTGATCGCCGGTAGTCTTAAATTTTGATACAAGCTTAAATTTGTTTTCCATTAGAATTTAAAATTTTTACTTTTTTGACAAGATCATAGTCCGTCTGGTCAAGCATCAGCGGAGTTACGGATATATAGCCCTGCTCAACCATATCAATGTCCGTTCCCCTGTTTTTTCCTCCGGACACGTATCTGCCCGAAAGTTTATAAGTGAAATTGCCTTGTTTATCGACATGCGCTTCAACATTCTCGTCGTAAGATCTCAAACCGAGCGGGACGATTTTAATCCCTTTGTAATTTCTCGGTATATTGATATTGAGGCAGACATTTTTAAACCGTTTCTTTCTCTTCAAAATATATTCGGCTATTTCTCTTACAACTGCCGAAGAACCTTCGTAATCCTGCGCGTACATTTCCGCCGCAGACACGGCAAGCGACGGTATGCCTTTCAAAGCGCCTTCTCTTGCAGCTCCGACCGTTCCGGAATATATAACGTCCTGTCCAAGATTCGGACACGTGTTTATTCCCGAAACCACAAGGTCGACTTTGTTTTTTAAAAAAGAGTAAAGCGCATATTTCACACAATCGGCTGGAGTGCCGCCTTTAATCGCATAAAAATCTTTTTCGATTTTTTCCGTTTTTTTAAATTTTGCAAGCGTTATCGAATGGCCCGTGCCGGACATCTGGTTTTTGGGCACAATAACGTAAATTTTCCCTATTTTAGACAGCTCTTTCATGAGCGGACGAAGTCCCGGTCCCTTAACTCCGTCGTCATTTGAAATTAAAATTGTGTGCATTTTTTCTTATCCTATACTTTTTATTATTTCTTCCGCCATTATTTCCTGTGGAAGCTTTGATACTGAATTTTTTTTATTTATCTTTAACTTACCTTTCATGATTTCAACCGTGTCCGCAAGTTTTTGCGCGGTTAAATCTTTTTCTTCGATAACAGCTATATTTCCGTCTTTCGAGGCTTCCTTTGCATTGTAGTACTGGTGATTGTCCGTAGCATAAGGGTAGGGAACAAGAATAGCCGGCTTATCAAGAAACTTGAGTTCAAAAACGGTTCCCGCGCCTGCCCTGCATATTACCAAATCGGAAACGGCATATACGCCGGCAATATTGTGCATATAATCAAAAATAAGATAATTATCCGGTTTATCGGGCTTTAGGTTTATTTTGTCAAAACCCTTTTTTCCCGTTATGTGTATTGTCTGCAATTTCATTTTTTTTGAAAGCATTTTTACGGCTTCAAAAACCGTTTCGTTGAGTTTAACGGCGCCCAGACTTCCCCCGAAAACCATAAGCGTAAAAACACTTTTATCGAGTTTAAACATATCAAGTACGGCGTCTTTGTCCGCAGAAAATATCTCTCTTCTGACGGGATAGCCCGTAAACATGATATTGTTTTTGTTTTTAAAATACTTTTCTGAATCTTTAAAGCTTATAAACGTTTTTCCGGAAAATATATTCAAAAATTTATTTGAAATTCCGGGAACGGTATTCTGTTCGTGTATAAAAGTTTTTTTTCCGCACAATTTTGCCGAGAGAATGGCCGGCGCCGAAATATATCCGCCTGCGCCTATGACTGCGGCGGGTTTTAATTTAAACATATTTTTTAAAGCTTTAAAAAAGGCAAAAATCAATTTAACGAAAAAAACCGCAAAAGAAAAAGAAATTTTCCTCGGCATTCCCGAAAGATTAAAAGACACGTAATCGTAGCCGCTGTTTTTTATTATTTCTCCGGACGCTTCATTATTGCTTACAAAAAAAACGGGATTGTACTGTCTGTCTTTCAATTCCCGCGCTAAAGCTATTCCGGGGTAAATATGTCCGCCGGTACCGCTTGCGGCTATGATAATGTTTTTACCGTTCATTTTTACGCCTTTTTATATTTTGACAAATTTATCAATATTCCGGCTGCCGCCATATTTATAACCAGCGAAGTTCCGCCAAAAGATATAAACGGCAAAGGCAGCCCTTTGGCCGGAAATATGCCCGTCGCAACCGATATGTTTATTAAAG
Organism: Endomicrobium sp.; assembly: GCA_031264895.1. Taxonomy (GTDB): domain Bacteria; phylum Elusimicrobiota; class Endomicrobiia; order Endomicrobiales; family Endomicrobiaceae; genus Endomicrobium_B. The sequence goes on from JAISDI010000195.1 coordinate 6,903, forward strand.
CTTGAAACACTATCAAAAAAGTTATGCCCAAGGACAGATTTTGCGCAAATTTGTCGGGAGCGTTTTTACTTATATTAATGCCTTTGAAAAACACGTACATAAAAAATGCTATGACTGCGGACGCTCCTATAAAGCCAAGTTCTTCGCCGATTACAGGAAAAATAAAATCCGTATGAGCTTCGGGAAGATACATAAGTTTCATCTCGCTTTTGCCAAGCCCCTTACCGAAAAATCCGCCCGAACCTAAAGCGTAAAGAGATTGTTTTACCTGATAGGATGCCGCGTCAATATTAATTATCGAATCGAAATAATCTCTCATTCTCGCTATTCTGTAAGGTTTTCTAATAATTTCTTCAATCATCAAAAGAGCGCCTGTTCCCGCAGCTGCCAATACCGCCTGTATTCTTATTCCAGCGCAAAATAACATCGTCAAACAAACGCCCGCAATTAAAACCGGCGCGCCCAAGTCCGGCTCAACGGCTATAGGAATTACCATAAGAATCAAAAATACAAGCGGAGCTATCAACCCTTTCCATTCCGCTATCAAATCTTTTTTTCTCTCTATAAAATCTGCGATAATGATAACCATTGCAATCTTTGCAAGTTCTGAAGGCTGAAACATGGCAAAATGAAAATTAAACCACCTCTTAGCCCCGCCTCTGGTCACTCCGAATATCAAAACGGCTATAACGGCTGCCAATGTAATTATATATATCGCTTTCGCATGTTTGCGGTAAAATTTATAGTCTATAAAAAAAGCGGTTATCCCCATTGCAACAAAACCTATCGCAACCCAAATCATCTGCTTCAAAAAAAACATATAAGGGCTTGACCACCTGACGTCCGCCATAATAACGCTGGAAGAAAACACCATCATCGCCCCAAAAACAACGGCAATCGCGATGGTAACCATCAATGCGTAATCATATTTTTTAAAATCTATGTCAAACATTTTATTCCCTGTCCTTGGTGCTTGCGCACGGCGTATTAAAACGGCAACGACTACGACAAAATGGATTCCCCCCCGTATTAAAATAAGGATTGTGCACTCACGTCTCGCGCCCGCCGTAAGACATGCGCTCCTTATCCGTCGCGCTACGGCTGGGGCAGGCTTCTGTGGAATTACAGAATTTAACAACCTTCGGGACGACACATTTGTCTGTCACCCTGAACTCGTTTCAGGGTCTAGCCTTTGCAGGCGGCATAATATAACGGCAACTGCAACAACAGATTCCGAAACAAGTTCAGAATGACTGCATGGGTGGCAGAAAATTCAAGTGGGTTGATGACAAACGAGTACAATCATTTTTGTCGTCATGCCCTAAGTTCTCGGAAATGTTGTAATTCTTTTGAAGCCTGCCCCGTGAGGTCTTAACACGGGGGCATCCATGCTAAATACAAATCAGTGGGTTGATTTACGGCTAACGGCAAACGATGATAAACTTTTTTAGACATGCCCTATTGTTTTAATTATGCTTTTAAAAAACTTGCCGCGTTCTTCAAAATTTTTAAATTGGTCGAAAGAAGCGCATGCGGGCGATAAAAGAACTGTATCTCCGCTTTCGGCAGTCTTGCAGATATCTTTCAGCGCGTTTTCTACGGTTCCGGAATTTATAAATGACGCGCCTTTTAAGTCTTTTTTTATTTTTTGCGCGGCTTCGCCTATTAGATAAATTCTTTTAACTCTGCTTTTTACCAAATCTTTCAGAGGAGTATATGGGGCGCCCTTGTCCAGACCTCCCATAATCAGAAGAATATTTTCTTTAAAAGATTCCAGAGCCACGCGCGTGGAATCCACATTTGTGGATTTTGAGTCATTGTAATAGCCGACTCCGTTTATTTTCCTGACAAACTCTATTCTATGCTCGACGCCTTTGTAAGAAGATACGACTTTTTCTATTACGGAAACTTTTATGCCCGCACAGTAAGCGGCGGCGGTCGCGGCAAGAATATTTTCAACATTGTGCATTCCAGGTATACAAATTTTCGGTTTTATGACGGACTTTTTATTTTTTATGTTTATTACTATGGAACCGCTGTCAAAATATACTCCGTTTTTTAATGTTTTTTTACCGAAAAAAACTTTTACCGCTTTTGTTGAAGAAGATATTTTTTTACAGATTTTATCGTCGGCATTAATTACTGAAAAATCCGTATAGCGCTGGTTTTTTAAAATATTTTCTTTTGCGGCGGCATATCTGCGCATAGTTTTGTGATGTTCAAGATGGTCCGGGGTTATGTTAAGTAAAACCGAGATGTCCGGTCGAAAAGATGGCGAATCTTCAAGCTGGTAGCTTGAAAGTTCCATTGTGACAAACGTGTTTTTTGTTGTGCTTAAAGCTTTATCCGAAAGAGGAAAACCTATATTTCCGGTTACTATCGAATCTTTATGCGCGGCTTTTATTATTTTTGAAAGTAAATCTGTGGTTGTAGTTTTCCCGTTTGTGCCGGTTACGGCTATAAGCTTTTTATATCTTGAGTGATTTAATGAAAAATCAAGTTCGCTGATTACGGGAACTTTATTTTTTTTTGCTTTTTTAAGAATTTTTATGTCGGAATGTATGCCGGGACTTTTTATAATAAAATCAGAAGAAAGAATTTTGTCCGTATGCACGCCGAACTCTTTTACGACTTGTTTATCGAGATTTTTTATTTTTCTTTCTTTGCCGCTGTCGCTTCCGAAAACTTCGTATCCGAGCTTTACGGCAAGATTTGCCGCCGCAATACCGCTTTTGCCCAACCCCAAAACGCCCGCCCTCTTTATCCTTTTATTCATTTTGCATTACCTCAGCTTCAGCGACGCAAATGAAAGTATAGAAAGCATTATTGCAATTATCCAAAACCTTATTGTAACTTTTGTTTCGGACAAACCGAGCATTTCAAAATGATGATGGAGCGGCGCCATCTTAAAAACTCTTTTCTTTGTTCTCTTATAAACCGAAACCTGTATAAGCACTGAAAGCGCTTCCACGACAAAAACTCCCCCTATAAGCGCCAAAATCAATTCCTGCTTTATGGACACCGCAGTCATGCCAAGCACCCCGCCGAGAAACAAGCTGCCGGTATCTCCCATAAAAACTTCAGCCGGATGAGAGTTATACCATAAAAACCCTAATCCCGCTCCGACTACGGCAAGAAGAAAAACAGTAATTTCTCCTGCGCCGGGCACAGACACTATTTTCAAATAGCCCGCTATCTGAAAATGTCCCGCAAAATACGCGAACAAAGCCAAAGTAAAAGCCGCTATGACTATACAGCCCGCGGCAAGCCCGTCAAGACCGTCAGTCAAATTAACCGCATTCGAACTGCCCACGACAATCAACATGACAAATACGAAATAAAAAAACGAAAAATCTATAAAAACGTTTTTAAGAAAAGGAATGTTTACCACAGTGTGATAATCAGGATTAGCCGGAAAAAAACTCATATACGCGGCAAAAGAAGCCGCAAAAAGAGTTTGCCCAAAAAGTTTTCCTTTAGCGGACAAACCGTTGGAATCTTTTCTTTTTAATTTTATATAATCGTCCCAAAAACCTATAAAACCAAGCCAGAGAGTTCCGGAAACAAGCCATATTATAAATCTGTTGTCAAGCCGCGCCCAAAGCAAAGCGGAAACAGTTATGGAAATCAAAATCAAAAGTCCGCCCATCGTCGGAGTTCCGTTTTTGGAATGATGAGTGGAAGGCCCGTCGCTTCTCACAGTCTGTCCCACTTTCATATTTCTCAATTTTTTAATAAGAAAAGGGCCTGCCAGAAAACAAATAACCAAACTTGTCAAAACCGCGCCGCCCGCTCTGAAAGTAATATATTGAAAAACGTTGAACGGAGTGAAATATGAGCTTAAACCGTAAAAAATATGATATAGCACTTGTTTTTCCTTTTAATCCAATATTTTGCGAAAAGCATCATAAACTTCTTCGAGTTTCATGCCGCGCGAACCTTTAAAAAAATAAACCGTTTTGTGAGCGCTGCCGTTTTTAGAGAGCAGTTCCAAAAGGTCTTCACTGTCGTTTGCCAGATACGCATTTTTTTTACTTATTGAATTTTTTGTATTCGCGCTTAGTTTTCCGAGCAAATACACATTCTCTATTTTCCGTAAACCGTCTATAAAAACGCCAAGCTCGCTGTGATAATCTGCGGCTTTTTCGCCGAGTTCAAGCATATCTCCCAAAACAAGATTGATATGACTGTCCGGATACGATTCGCATACTCCCTGTATCGCTTCTTTTACGGACGAAGGGTTTGCATTGTACGCGTCGTTTATCAGAATAACTCCGGATTTTGTTTTTACCGTTTCCATTCTCATTGACGGCGGGACAAAAGATTCTATTCCAGCCTTAATTTCTTCCGGCGAAAAGCCGAAACCGTCCGCTACTGCGGCGGCGGCAAGAGCGTTGACCATATTAAATTTTCCTTGCACGGGCATTTCAATATCAATAGACTTTCCGTTAATGTAAAGTTCAAATTTCGGTTTTTCCGACCATAAAGTTATATTGCGCGCATAAACGTCCGCGCCTCCGTACAATCCGAAAGTTATGACCCGCGAGTACGTTTTTTGCGGAACGCTTTTCAATATTTCGTCGTCGGCATTCAAAACTATAAAACCGTCTGCGGAAACGCCGTCAAATAACGCTCTTTTTTCCTTAAAAACGCCCATGGGCGAGCCGAATGTCTCAAGATGAGAATAACCTATATTCGTAACGACCGCCGCGTCAGGAGATATTATGTCCGTGAGAATTTTTATTTCGCCGTTAAGAGAAGTTCCCATTTCAAATACTGCATAATCGGTATCCATTTGAAGAGTCAGCGCGGAAAGAGGCAGACCTATCCTATTGTTAAAATTCCCTTTATTGCTTATTGTTTTGCCTTTTTTGGAAAGTATTGAAGTTAAAATTTCTTTTGTCGTGGTTTTGCCGTTAGAACCGGTTATTCCGACAACTTTGGTTTTTTCGCAGCGTTTTACGTAAGCTTTGGCAAGTTCTCCTAAAGCCATAAGAGTGTCGTCAACTTTTATTATAGACGGAAAACGCGGAAACGGGTTTGCCAAATCTATATTTTCTCTTGAGTAGACTATTCCGCCCGCTTCCCTTTCGATGCACTCTTTTATAAAATCGTGTCCGTCATAATTTTTGCCTTTTATGGCAAAATAGAACTGTCCTTTTTTAACGGTTCTTGAATCTATCGAAACGCTTTTTACTAAAAGGCTTGGATCGCCCAGCAAAAATTTGCCGTTTACGGCTTTAATAAGATCTTTAAGATAAAACGATTCCATCAGAAATCAAACTCCTTTTGCTGCGTCTGTTTTGGTTTGGATAAAATCTTTTGTTTGTCTTTATAGTCCAGATATTTTTTTGCAAACTCAATATCATTAAAATGTCTTTTCTGCGTTCCTATAATCTGATAAGTTTCATGTCCTTTGCCGGCCAAAAGCACAATGTCGCCTTTCTGCGCCATCATAACGGCTTCTTTTATGGCCTGTTCGCGATCTATGACTACTTTATAATTTTTCTTTCCGATTCTTTTTATTCCGACTTCTATATCTAAAATAATCTGCGAAGGATCTTCGGTTCGCGGATTATCGGAAGTAACAAAAACGAAATCGCTCATTTCAACGGCGGTTTTCCCCATCAGAGGCCTTTTTGTTCTGTCTCTGTCGCCTCCGCAGCCGAAAAGCGTTATTATTCTTTTTGGTTTCAAACCGTTTAAAGCGGATAAAACGTTTTTAAGAGCGTCGTCGGTATGCGCATAATCTACGGCTATTTCAAAACCGAATTTTTCAGCGTCTACCCTTTCAAGCCGGCCCGGAGCCTGAGCGGAATTGCTTAAGCCTTCGACGGCTTTTTCAAAATCGGCTCCGCAGCAAACGCATACGGCCAAAGATGCCAAAGCATTGTATACATTGTGCAGGCCTATATGCTTTATTTCAACGCGTTTTACGATTCCGTCCGCAATTACGTCAAACTTGCTTCCGCCGATTGAAACGGTTATGTTTTCAGCCAAAAAATTGACGCCGCTTTTTGCTTTTGCGCCGTATGATTTTTTTTCGGCGTTAATATCGGTTTTTAAAAGCTTTTTGCCGTATTTGTCATCGGCATTGATTATAGCATACTTGGCATTGCTTTTCGCGCCTTTTCCAAGCCCTGAAAACAAAAGGCTTTTCGCTGAAAAATAGTTTTCAATATCCTTATGAAAATCCAGATGATCTCCGGTCAAATTCGTAAAAACGGCAATATCAAAATCTATTCCTGAAACTCTTCCCAATGCCAATGCGTGCGAAGAAACTTCCATGACAAGATATTTTATCCCGCAATCCGCCATTTCCCGCATCATTGTGAAAATGTCGGCTGATTGCGGAGTGGTGTTTGGCGCGTCAAAAACTTTACCCGCGTATCTGTAATTAACCGTCCCGATAACTCCGCATTGAATTCCCAAATGAGCCAAAATGCTTTCAATCATATAAGTAATGGTGGTTTTTCCGTTAGTTCCGGTAATTCCTATAACGGTCATTTCTCTGTCCGGATAATTGTAAAATTTGGCGCAAAACTCCGACATAAAAGAAAAAATATCTTTTACTGTTATCTGCGGCAAAATTATTCCGTCGTCTTTTTCCTGCGACACAATGACTGAAGCGCCTTTTTCAACGGCTTCGCGGATAAATCTTTTGCCGTCCGTTTGATGTCCCGGCAAAGCAAAAAATGCGTCTCCTTTTTTCAGGGTTCGCGTATCGTAAGAAACGCCCGAAATTTCCGTTTCTTCGTTTCCCGTAAATTGTAAATTATGAATATGGAGAATCTCTTTTATTTTCATTTTTTTACCTTTTTGCTTTCATTTTGTTTTATTTTATCATTTTTGGCGTTCTCGGGGTCATCTTTATTTATGTTAAGATACTGAGCGGATCTTTCAGCTATACGAGCAAATACCGGAGAGGCTACCGACGACGCATAATAATCTCCTTTAGGTTCGTCAATAATTACCAAAATTACAAGCTCCGGTTCCATAGCCGGCAGCATTCCGCAAAATGAAGCGACATAATATTTTGTAGAATATTTTTTTGTACTTGTATCTATTTTCTGCGCCGTGCCGGTTTTACCCCCGACGGAATATCCGGGTATTTTAGCGCTTTTTCCCGTGCCTTTGTCAACGACGTTTCTTAAAATCCGTTTCACTTCGTCCGCCGTTTCAGCGCTTATAACGCGCCTTATCTCTTTAGGTTCAAAAAGAGACATGTTTTCAGGCAGAGTGTTTTCGATATTTTTTATTATTATGGGTTTCATCAAAACGCCGCCGTTTGCCACGGCGGAAAAAGAGTTTATAAGCTGTATTGCAGTCACGCCCACGCTCTGCCCGAAAGAAATTGTGGGAAGGCTTAAAGAATTCCAGTTTTTCTCGTCAAGTAAAATGCCTTTAGCTTCGCCCGGAAGATCTATGCCCGTCAAAGAATAAAAACCGAATTTTCTGATATAATCATAAAAATCGCGGCTGCCCGTTTTTTGCGCGATTTTAACCATTCCTATATTCGACGATTGTTCCATAGCTTTACTCAAAGAAGCGTATCCGGCGATTTTATGGTCGTCCCTGATGGTATGCCTGCCGATTTTCATTCTGCCGTTTTCAAGATAGAAAGTGTCGGTAAGTTTTATTTTATCTTCGTTAAGAGCGGCGGCAACCGTAACGATTTTAAAAGTAGAACCCGGCTCAAAAATATCGCTTATCGCCGCATTTCTCAATACGCCGGCGCTCTTTATTTTATCGGAAAAATCGAAATCCGGCAGAGATACCATCGCCAGGATCGCGCCGTTCTTCGGATTTTGAACTATACATATCGCCTTTTTGGCTTTATATTCCGAAAAAGCTTTTCTGAGTTCCTGTTCGGCAATAAACTGTATATTTTTATCTATGGTTAAAGTTATATCTAAACCGCGTATTTTTGTCGTATCGACAAATTTATCATGTATTACTTTGCCGCGTCCGTCTTTATACTGTCTGGTTTTGACTTGTTCTCCGGACAGATATACATTGCATATTTTTTCTATGCCTTCAAGCCCGCCGCCGTCCGATCCGGTTATTCCCAATATATGCGCAAGCAGCCTTCCTTCCGGATACTGTCTTATGTATTTGCTTTCAAAACCTACTCCGAAAATTTTTTCGGCTTTGATTTTTCTGACGGCTTCTTCGTCAAGATTATAAGCGAGCGGAAAGTATGATGTATCGCCGAACTCTTTAAGAGTTTTCTGCTTTATCTTAATACCGTAAGAAGCAAGTTTTATCCTTACATCATTTAAATCCGCAATAATTTTTGGATCTATAAAAAGATTGTACCTTCTTACGCTTGTCGCCAGCACTCTCCCTTTTGCGTCAAGAATATCCCCTCTTTTGGGCATTTCTATATTTTCGCGCCGAACCATCTTTTCAACGGCTTTATTTATTTTCGAATACATAAAAACCTGAACAAAAACAAGTTTGACAAATAAAACAAAAAAAATGAAAAGCACGGCAAGCGCCGTTACTTTTCTTCTGTTGACGGGTTCCGTTATTCTTTTCATTTTAATCTATATAAACCACCGATTTTTCGTCCGGTTTTGAAAGCTGTTTTTCTTTGGCTATTCTGTCCATTTTTTCCAAAGCCAGTATGGAATTTATTTTTAAAAACAGGCTGTCATTTTCGGCGCTGATTTTTTCGTATTCGATTTGCATTGCAGTAACTTTATATCCTAGCCGCCAAGCCGTTGTCTGCTGCCAAAGATATACGAAGACTCCGAATATTATGCAAATTACGGCAAAAAAAGGTTTATACATTCGTTCTCTCAGCCGCCCTGATTTTCGCGCTTCTGCTGCGCGGATTGTTTTTCATTTCTTCCTGCGAGGCCGTAATAACTTTTTTCGTAAGAATTTTATATATGTTTTCCCAAGCGTTCCGCTTAAAATTTTGCTTTATGATTCTGTCTTCAAGCGAATGAAAACTTATTACGACTATGCGTCCGCCGGCATTTAAAAGTTCCGGAGACGCGCAAAGCAGAGCTTCCAGATTTTCAAGTTCTTTGTTGACAAAAATTCTTAAAGCCTGAAAAACTTTTGTCGCAGGATTTATTTTGCCTTCCGGCCTTTTTACCGAACAAATTATATCCTGTAATTCAAGAGAAGTATTTATGACGCCCCTTTTTCTGCGCAGCGCAATAGCTTTTGCAATCTGCCGCGACATGCGTTCTTCCCCGTATTTGTAAAATATGCCGGCAAGTTCTTCTTCGCCGCATCCGTTTATCACTTCTTTTGCCGTAAGCGTATTTCTCAAATCCATACGCATGTCGAGATTTTTGGAATTAAAAGAAAAACCTCTTCCCAAATCGTCAAACTGTTTTGAAGAAACCCCAATATCGGCTAAAATTCCGTCGACTTTGCCGATTCCGGCATTTTCCAAAACGCTTTTTATATTTTTAAAATTTTCCCGTACAAAAGTTACGCGGCTTTTAAAACCTGACGGACGATTTTCAAATCTTTCAAACGCAGCGCCGTCCCAATCAAAAGCTATCATTTTTATATCTTTATATTTTTCGAGCAGGTAGTAAGTGTGTCCGCCGCCTCCAAACGTACAGTCGACATACAATCCGGAAGGATTGTTGATAAGATATTGAGATGATTCGGAAGGCATTACGGAGATATGATAATCCATTTTATTTAAAAAACAGCATTTTAGCGGCGACTGCGATCATTAAAACGGCAAAACATTTTTTCAACAGACTTTCCGGAAGAGAAGCGGCAAAATGCGCTCCTATAAAACCGCCGGCTATAAAACCGATTCCTATAAGAGCTGCAATGCCCAAATTGACATGCCCTTTTTTATAGTAAACCAACATAGACAAAAAGCTAAGCATTATTATCGCAAGAGAAGTTCCCTGCGCCTGATGCTGCGTCATTTTCAAAAAAATAACCATCAGGGGAATTAAAACAATCCCCCCGCCTACTCCCATAAGACCGCTTAAAACTCCGCCGGCCAAACCAATACCTATGCAGACTGCAATTTCCATTTTATTTTCATACAGACGGAACGTACACCGAATTCTGTCTTTTAAAAAGCAAGCTTTTTAAAAGCGCGATCATTTCTCTGCCGTTAAAATCGCTTTTAACGGTCAAGCGGCCATACTTCAGCCTTGCTTTCCGGTAAGGATTTAGCCGTTTCACCTTTTACGTTACCGTAAAAGCTTATCCTTTTTCAAGGATACCGAGCCGTTTCCGGCTCTGGCGTCTCTGCTCGCACCTCTGCGCTTGCGCGCTGCAGGAATTGCCTGCTACCGTTTTCCGCCTGAAAAAACTGCGGGTAAAGTTCGGACTTTCCTCTTCACAAAAACTGAAAGTGAAGCGATCGCGCGTCCGTCTGTAAAAGATTTCCTATTTTTTTAACAGTATTCTGGAACAGTTATCGCAGAATATAAGTTCCTGACATTTCTGCGCCTGATTTATCAGCTGCGGTCTGAGAACCATTCCGCATCCTCCGCAGCTTTCTCCGTCAACAATACATATTCCCTGCCCGTTTCTGCCTTCGCGGATTCTTTCGTACTGTCCCAGTATATTTTTATTTACTTTCGATTTATGAAGTTCCCTTTCTTCTTCGATTTTTTTTATATCGTCGGAACATTTCTTTACGAAACTTTCTATTCCTGCAATTTCATCCTTTATTTTCAGTTCAAACTCTTTCAGCTCCGTTTCGGAATCTTTTACTATTTTATTCTCTTTTTCTATTTTATCCATCAAATCAAGAATTTCATCTTCTATAACGCTTTTATCGGCTTTGGCTTTATCGATTTCCAGAAGCATTGCCTTATACGTGTCATTGGATTTTACCGTATTCAATTCAAGAGAATGTTTTCCGATTGTTTTTTCTTTTGCGTCTAAAATAGCGTCTTTTTCTTTTTTTAAAGAATTTAAATTTACATAATTTTTCTTTTTTTCTTCGGTTTCAAGCCGCTTGATTTCGAGTTCTTTTTGTTTATTTTCAATCAGCGAAGGAGCTTCGTCAATTGAGTTTCTGATATTTTCTATTTTTATGTCGTACTCCTGTAACTCGTACAAAAGTTCTAAGTCTTGTCTCAAATTTTCCATTTGCGCTCCGTTTATAAAAATTTATAATTTCGTCGTTAAACTTAAATTCGTGCAGCTGTGAAAATGGTGGGTAGTGCAGGGTTCGAACCTGCGGCCGCTCGCGTGTGAGGCGAGTGCTCTTCCGCTGAGCTAACTACCCTTTTTTGATAAATTTTTGACCATTATAGCAAGTTTTAACCGTCACGGCAAATAAAAAAACCCTTGATTTCTCAAGAGTTATTCTTAGGGCGTGTTCACACAAATTGGGCCTGGTAGGACTTGAACCTACGACCATTCGATTATGAGTCGAGTGCTCTAACCAACTGAGCTACAGGCCCTCCAAAAATGTTTAAAGATTATACTTAAAATTCACCCGCAAGTCAAATGCCCTTGCGGGCGGCTACGACAAACGCATGAAAAAAGCGGCCAAGCTGTCATACCGACGAAAGTCGGTATCCATTGTTACTAAAAAATCTGTATTCCTTATGCTTTTTAACGGCAACGTGGATACCGACTTTCGTCGGTATGACAAAAAAATATAGATTTTCATGCGTTTGTCGTGGCGTGCGGCAAATTATAACGGCTGCGTTCCTTTTGTATTTGTTATAATCCACCCACTGATTTGTATTTAACATGGATTCCTACTGGAGTTTACCCCAGCAGCAGCGCGACGAATAAGCGAATGTCTTGCAGCAGGCGCGAGAGATGAACGAACTATCCTTATTTTTATACGGAGTATACAAGTTATCGTTTCGCTGTTTGTCATAATGCTGAACAAGGATTAATTCGAAGCTGCTCTTTGTTTAGATATTTTTGAATTTGCTTTTGAACGGGTTTATCAAGTTTAGAAAAATTCTTGGCTGCCTGTGGGTCAAATTCAATTTCATAAGATACCATTTTTCTTTTGTACCTCTTTCCAAGAAATTGTTTTTACCTCTCCAGACTTTATGGCTTCAAGTCTTTCTTGGGTAAGATAGATGGTTTCAAGATCGCTTAGATGCTCGGTTATTGCCTGTATTATTAGAAACGTTTTGCTGTGTCCGCTCTTTTTAGATAAAGAATTTAATCTTGATAATATCGGCTCTTTTAACCTTAATGAAACTTGCATAATATATCCCTCTTTCTTTGTCTTTGCAGGCGGCATTTTATAATGCGTTTTACAAATCTATTCTTCTTTCATTATTCTGTCCAGATAGTGTGCATAGTCTTTTGGAAGTCCTTCGGAAAGTTTTAACAGTTGGTCTTTAGTAATGTATTTTTTTCTATAGGCTATTTCTTCAAGACATGAAATCATTGAATTTTGCCTTTCTTCAAGAGTTCTGATAAACAGGGACGCGTCAAGAAGGGAATCGCAAGTTCCGGCGTCAAGCCATGCAAAACCTCTTCCTAGCGGCTCAACGCTTAACTTGCCGGCTTTTAGATAGTGCGCGTTAATATCGGTAATTTCTAGTTCACCGCGCTTTGACGGTTTTATGTTTTTTGCGATTTTTATTACGTCATTGTCATAAAAATACAGGCCGGTTACAGCCCAGTTTGATTTTGGATTTTCGGGTTTTTCGGCTATTGAAACCGGATCATTATTTTTGTCAAGTTCTATGATTCCGTATCTTTCAGGATCTTTTACGTAATAAGCAAAAACGGTTGCGCCTTCGTCTTTTGAAGCGGCTTTTACAAGTTTTTTCGGGAAACCGTGTCCGTAAAAAATATTGTCGCCCAAAATCAGCGCCGCATTGTCGCCGCCTATAAACTTTTCGCCGATAATAAAAGCTTCGGCTATTCCGCGCGGCTGCTGCTGAAGTTCATAACTTATGTTCAACCCAAACTTGCTGCCGTCGCCAAATAATTTTTCTATCAACGGAAGAGTCTCAATATTTGAAATGATCAAAATATCTCTTATTCCCGCAAGCATTAATGCCGATAGAGGATAATAAATCATAGGCTTGTTATAAACCGGCAAAAGCTGTTTGCTTACAACGCTCGTAATGGGATACAATCTGGTCGCTCTTCCGCCTGCCAAAATTATGCCTTTAGTTTTTTTCATTTGTTTTTCCTTTTTTTAATATCAGCGATAAACATTATAGCATTTGTCATCCGCCGCTGCCGTCTTGATTTTGATTATTTCCCCTTTCTGTTTTGAAAGGTATTAAGTGAGCGTCCCAGCCGCCCATTTTTGCATTATTATAATTAGTTATCGGGGAATGTTCTTTACCTTCTGATATTTTTACAAATGCGTAAATTGCTCTTGCGGCTAAATATGCGGTTACCCCTATAGTCAGCAATTTATAAGGCGTTTTATCCTTTGTAACCAATCTTCCAACATATATTCCCCCTTGAATAAGCACTGATAAATAGGAAAGCACCTGTAGATCCGACGGGCCTATTAAATCGCTTTCTTCGGAAGGAAACATTGTTCCCTTGGTATTATAAATTGCAGAGGCAGAAAACACCGTCATACTGGGATATTTTATACCTAAAAGCCCTGCAAGAAAAGGTTTTGAACCACCTATATCTTTTGTTAAGATAACAGTTATCTTTTGATCGCTAAAATTCTCATCAGTGACATACCATGACGTAGGGTCTTCCTCAGAAACTTTTTCTTCAAAGATGTCTTCAGGCAGGCCTAGCATAGATTCTATGTCGCCAAAATCAACAGTATCGCCTAACTTCTCTTTTGCGTATGCGAGAATATCCGCAAAAGGAAAAGGGTTAGCAACCGTGTGAGGCATTATATCACTAATATCTATATTAACTGTTTTTATATATTTTATGCCTTTCGTATTTCTTTTTATTCCAAAATATTTCTCAGCATTCTCAGTTGTAGGTAATAATTCTTTAAGGCCTAGCATTATAGGTAATATTAAAATTTTATAATTGTTTCCGCCAATAATATCATATTTAGTAACAATGGCATCTATGTATATGATATGGGATTGTAAAGCCAGTTCTTGAGCTGACTTCAGCACATCTACAATATCTTTTAAATGTTTTACATCTTTATCTAAAGTTTGTACACCTTCTCCTGTTTTATTATCTCCCGTAACATATGCAGCAACGGCATTAGTAGAGTATGCGGGATACTGGATAAATTCCGGTTTTGTACCTACAGCCAAAACACTTCCTATCAAATAGTTGAGGTTTCCTACAAAGTTCATAACTCTTGCCTTATGAACTGAGATAGAAAGAGCTGCATTATCGGCTAAATTCTGCATTATCATTCTGTTTCTTATGAGCTTTGCAATATTGAGCATCATTGCCCAGCTGATAACAAGGATCAATGTGAATACTAAAAAATAATATAGAGTTTGCCCTTTACTTCCTCTCAAAACTAGTCTCCCAAGTTCAAATTTTGTCCGCTATGGCTGACAAATCATAATTTTTAAATTTTTCAGCTCCCGGGTAGGCTTTATCGTAGAAATCTTCGTCTGGGGACGGCACCATTTTGTTTCTTGAAGATTGATATCTTCTGGCGCCGCCGTATGGATAATCTCTTTTTGAATTAAATTTTGCCACCAAAGAACCGAACAGTACCCTTGTGAAATAATAAAATTTTGTCGTATAGGCTTCAATAACTCTTCCCGAATAGTCTTTGTATTGCTGCCGGTTTTCATCGACTCTGTTTCTGTCGCTGTCTTCAAGAGTAACGCCGTCGGCATCGCTTTCGTCTTCTTCGTAATCGTCATAATACGTATCGTCATCTCTGTTCCTTAAACGCTTCGCTACTGTTGTTTTATTGGAATATACGAGATTACCGGGATTAAACTTATTTTGCAAGCTTGATATCGGGTAAAATAAAAGCAGATATGTTCTTACTCTGTCTTGAGCTTCTTGTTTTCTATCGTTTGATTTTGTTACAGCGGCTGAGCGCATTGCAACAAAGGCCGCTTCGTTTGCCGTCATATCGTCAACGACTATTATACATACTTGCAAAAAAGCGAACATTATTATTGTCGTAAAAGTTACAACGAACAATGCCTCGACCAGCGACTGCCCCGAATTGTTTTTATTCATTTGACATAATCCGTTTTGATTGTTCCGACAATGGGCAGCTTAACGTCGCCGGCGCCGGAAATTTTTGCTCCAGCCGCTACCGCTCCCGAATAGAAGCCGGTTTTTTCGTATCGTTTTTTCCAGACTCTTTTGTACATTTCATAAACTCCGCTTACTGTCGTCAGCAAAACGACAAAGACAAGCAGAAACTCTACAAAAGTCTGTCCTTTAGAATTCATAGTTTTGAATTTCATGTTTTTACTGTTCAAGTATTTTTGTCGTAACGAAAATTAAAACGTTTGTTTTTGTTTTATTGTTTTTTTGAACGCTGAAAAGAGCGCCCAAAATTGGAATGTCGCTGAGAATCGGTATGCCTTCTTTGGTGTTTCCTTTTGTGGTTTCTATCAGGCCGGCCAAAACCATAGTTTCGCCGTCTTTTATCTGAATATGAGAAGAAGCCTGTCTTTTTGCTATGGACGGATACCCTCCCACAGGAGCATTATAGTCAAGCCTTGAAAGTTCGGTTTTTAATTTTATATCTATTTTGCCGTTGTCCAGCACGGTAGGAGTAATGTCCATTATTATACCGTATTCTTTCCATTCGATTTTGCTGGTGCCTATTTCCGCTGCAACAACCGGAAATTCTCCGCCGACCATAAACCTTGCCGTTGTGGACGATTTTGTCACAAGCTTAGGTTTCGACAGCACTTCGGCGGCTCCCGCTGTTTCTAAAGCTTTTATAGCAGCCGTATATTTTGTAATTCTTGCCCATTCTCCGGATTCGATAATCGAAGGTATCGTAACTTCTCCGGCGGAAACTTCGCTCGGCCATTTGATACCGAGTTCTATCGATTTGTTTTCGTTTATTTCGGTTATTTCGACGGCAATTTCAACCATCTTTTCCGAAGCAGGCGTTTTTTGACCGTAAGACAAACTCACAAAAAATAAAACGGAGACGATAAAAATAAATTTTTTCATTTTACTCTTTTATAAAACGGCTTGTTTACGACAGCCGCTTTTCTCCTATTATTGTGGATTTCTATTTCAATTTCATTAACGCAAATGTCAGAATCGATAAGAGCTAAGCCTATGGCCTTTTTCAAAGTCGGAGAAAAAGTTCCGCTTGTAACGTATCCTATTTCTTTACCTTCGTAAAAAACTTTATTTCCGCCGCGCGCTATTCCGGCGGCGCACTCATAAGCGACTGATTTTTTAGAAGGAAAATTTTTTATCTCTAAAAGTTTACCCTTTCCTATAAAATCGTTTTTCCAGTATATAATTTTTTCAAAGCCCGCGTCAATAGGATTTATATTTTCATCTATTTCGTGACCGTGCAGCGGCATACATGCTTCCAATCTCAAAGTGTCGCGGCAGCCTAAACCGCACGGTTTTACGCCGAGTTCAATAAATTTGTCCCACAATATTTTTGATTGTTCTCTTGAGATAAAAATTTCAAAGCCGTCTTCGCCGGTATAGCCGGTTCTTGCGACTGCGCAAAACGAAGCGTCCATATTTTTTAATTTGAGCGGCGAACATGAAAAATATTTCAAATTTTCAATATTCGTATCAAACAAACTTTGCGCTATAGCAGCGGCTTTCGGCCCCTGTAAAGCCAAAAGACAAATATCGGCGCTTATATTTCTAAGTTCGGTTTCTCCTGATTTAAATTTATTAAGCCATTGCCAGTCTTTATCCAAATTTCCGGCATTGACGACCATCATGTACTCATTTCCGAGATTATAAACTATAATATCGTCTTTAATTCCGCCGTTTTCGTTTAAAATCATCGAATATTTGGCTTTTTTATCCGCCAAATTTTTCATGTCGGAAACGGTAACTTTATTTAAAAAATCTCCGCTGTCTTTTCCGGAAATTATAAAAGTTCCCATATGGGAAGTATCGAAAACGCCGCAGCCGTTTCGTATGGCATTATGCTCTTCAATTATAGACGAATACTGCACGGGCATTTCCCATCCGCCGAATTCCGTCATTTTTGCTCCAAGCTTCAAATGGCTGTCATACAAATAAGTTCTTTTCATTTTATTTCCTTTTTATTGTTTCCGTACATCTGCCGAAAGCGTCTTCGTAAGCGTTCAACAATCCTTCGCTAAGAGAAGGGTGAAACATGCTTTCTCTGCGTATATGGTCTGTTCCGTTTTGCAATATTGACGACGCCGTATTGACGAGTTCTTCGGCATGTTCTCCGACGATCCAAAAGCCTAAAGGCTTTTTGCTTGTTTTTTCAGCAGCGCATTTTATGAAACCGCCTCTCTCGCCGCCGATAAAAGCTCTTGCGCTTGCGGTAAACGGAAATTTGCCGTAAACAATATCTTC